>JAISMI010000067.1 GCA_031276835.1 Holosporaceae bacterium
ATTTGATAGAGTATTCGAGAGTGATTGGCCTGAAGAGAGTAGAGATGCCGCTATTCCTTTCGTAAGAGTAATGATCGCCTTTTATCAGACGTATATGCAGCAAATTCCTGATGGATTACTAAAAGAAGAACTGATAAGTACAATAAAACATTTAAAAATAATTAAATCTCATTTCAAATATATTACAGATCCAGATGATGTGGAACAAACTTTCAGAAAGGAACAATATTTATGAAATTATTGGTTTTTATGCCGCTTAATAAAGATTAGTATTTATACAAATTTTATCTGATCTCTTTTCGAACTATTTCTTAATCAAAACAATTACAACAAAAAATGTCTAATATACGTCTTCCCAGGGATCGAGAAGGCGGAGGAGAGGGAGACGGTGAGCGAGGATAGCTTGTCCTTATATGAGTAAATCCATTCGGACCTCCATCACCAAAAAAGCCTATACGACTAGTATATCCTGTTAGTATACCAGTTCGAAGATCGATTTTTACGACTGGTATGCGATTCTTGAGGAAGGCTGTAGCCTCATAACCAGCATTGCGTCTCTGATTTTGCTGTTGTGCTGAAGTAATAGATTTTATATTTCCCATTACTTGACGATAAGGTGCACTAGTGAAGGAATGTATTTGCACAGGTCTGTTAACTTCTTCTGCTGAACGAGATTCACCATAATGTGGAAACCTTCCACCCGCAGTATGTCTTTCAAGGTGTTGAAGATTTTCTTCTACTTGATGTGACGTTACACTTGGAGCAAAAATTGCTCTTATTTTTTGGGATAAGCTTGTATTAACTTGCTGATTATTCTGTATATTACGACGAAGTGGCATAATTATCTCCAATAAATTATTATAAAATAATACACTAGTTTAACGATTATATCCACAACTTGTGTCTACGGGAACTGACAACTGAAGATGAGTAGATAGAGAAGTATTAAATGGAAGCATGTAAGTTTTGTGGTTCGAAATGTTTGAGGAAAAAGGCAAGGCGGAAGGTAAAGTAGAAACCGCGCTTGCAATGCTTGCGGATAACATGCAGCTAGAAACAATCGAGAAGAGATAATGCCGATAATTTATGGAAAAATTTTCAGTGGATCAACCATTCATACGGACGGCTTGGGAGCGTACGACGGCTTGATTCTGAGCGGCTACGACCATTATCTTATATTTCATAGCAAAATGAGTTTGCGAGAGATAAGAGCCATGTCAATGGCATTGAGGCATTTTGGAGCTTCGCCAAGAGGCGAAAGGACGAATCAATGATTTTTTACTTGAAAGAATGCGAGTTTCGGTATAACAATAAAGATGAGGATCTAGTTAGAATATTGACTAAAATGGTCAATAGATAAAAAAAGATGCTAGTCTAGAGTCTTGTTTTTTCCTCTTCTCCATATTTTTTCCTGTTATTTCTTCCAATTTGTACTCGGTTGCAGGACTTGCATCTGTATCTCAGGGTACCGCTTCTTAGACCTTCTTTCCTCAGACACTCAGATCCACAAAATTTACACTCTCCCATCAGTCCCTCCCCAAAATTAACTATAAAATATTTCTGGCATATCTTTGGTTCTCACCCTAATATTACCGCACAGCCCAAAAAGGCGGGACAGGAGCGGGACACAATCCCAATTCTTCTCTTTTAGATGGTCTTTCTTATATTAATTATTTGTTGATATTTCAAGTGGTGCCGGACATCGGAATCGAACCAACGACCTACTGATTACAAATCAGTTGCTCTACCAGCTGAGCTAGTCCGGCATTTGAGAAAACATATCAGAAAAAATCGGAATCGGAAAGTATCCGGCTCCTCTTAAATTGTATCTGCCAACTCGAGGAGGCTATATCATAGTCAACTAGCAATTAAATGCAACTCCGTCGGTACAAAATTCGAGGGCGGAACAATCGGATTTTCTAAGAGCCAGAGCGCTTGAGCGGGTAAAAGCTATCGACTATTCCGAGAATGATCAATAAAGTTATCGTCGGTAATGCTAACATGAGAAGAACAATGAAAAATGCAATCATCACACGATTGCCGGAATAGCCGTCGGAAAATCGTCGAATCACCTGAAATCCAACGCACATTGGCGCAAATAATCCGACGATGAACAATCCGGAAAATAAAAACGACAGAGGAGGAAATAAATTGGCCAACGTCAGGGATACCAGCGGAAAAATCGCAATAAAACTGTGCGTTCTCAAATCCTTAAAACTAAAGCTAGGACGGATATTTTTTCTCATTTTTGTTAAAATTAGACGGGCTAAATTAAAATTCAAAACGCCGATGAACATTTTGGTCAGAACGCTGATCCCAAGGGAGTATTTTATTGAAGAGGCAAGATACTGCCGCGCCAAAAGCGCATTTGGATCGTTAGGCTTGAATATAACTTTCACAGCCTCCTGAGAGGCCTTTAGTAGAACGTCCTCCGAATAAAAAAACAACGACAGAAATACGACCGAAAAAAACGACAGCAGAACGAAATTTTGCAATAGAAACGATTCCGGATACCACCAGGTTTTTTGTCCTTTTACAATATTTTTGATGGATAGACCTCCGAACAACGCCGCCGGAGCTATGAAATTCAAAAATATGTCGCAGGACGCTTCCAACGAAGCCGTCAAAAATAAAATAACCGAGGCCAGGGACGTCGCCGCGACGCCGCAATTGCTTCCATAGGCTAAAAAGGAGATAAATATCGGAAGTCCGGAAAAAAATAATGTAAACTTAAACGGAAGAAACAGACTGACGAGAATCAGCAGGATACTGCATCCCCCAAGAGACGCGCCGCATTTTAGATCATTTTCTGAATTAATCGGCGACATAAGGGAGGAGCGCCAAATATCTGGCCCTCTTAATTGCTAAAGCAAGGGCCCTTTGTTTTCTCGCAGAAACCATCGAAATTCTACAGGGCATAATCTTTCCCCTTTCCGATGTAAACTTCTGCAAAGTACGGGGTTCCTTATGATCAAGTTTCAATGCGCCACTCTCGAAAGGACAAGTTTTTTTCTTAAAATTTGCTCTTTTCCAGGAAGTTCTATCTTTACTTTTTTGATCTTTTTTTTCGTTTCTCATTGAATTACTCCTGAACGTCGTTTGACGTTTTTTCTGCAGTTTCCTCTTCTGCCGCTATGGTTTTATTGGCGGCGGCGCGATATCCAGAGTCTTTCGCTCCAAAAAATTCATCATTGACGGTTTTTATCTGGGAGATTAAATTTTCCCTATCATCGAATCTATCCACTTTTACGATCAGTCGGCGGATGATATCCTCGTTGATTCTCATAAGACGTCCCAACTCGGCCACCAGCGGACCATCGGCTTTCATATGGATCACGTAGTAGTGTCCTTTCTGATTTTTTTTGATGGGATAGGCCAAATTTCTGAAGCCGCAGTATTCGCTGCGAACTACGTTTCCTCCGTTCTGGGTAACAAAAAGACATAAACTTACTCCCAGCGCTTCCATTTGCTGCTGGGACAGGTCCTGACGACCTACGAAAATATTCTCATAAAGACTCATGTTCTACCAAACGCCCAATGATTAGGGAAGATACCTTACCTTCCGCGACTGCTATTTTATACATCTTTTGTGAAAACATCGCAACTGTCTTTTATGGGATTTCTTTCGGAAGCGAGTATTTTTTAAGGATTTTGCCAGAAGAACGCGGCCTATTTCCTGCACATGAGGATTTGAACGATAAATTTAATTCCTTAACTCGCCGCCGTTTATGCATAAATTCGGCCGTATGGTCCATAGAATTGAATGTCTCGATAGATAGACGCGAACGCGCGCGCGTCCAAGAAACTTTTAGATGGCGCCGGAACCTCTAAAAAGGATTGTAAAAAAAGGAAATGAAACAGATTTCTTAAAGAAATATTCCAATCGACCATATATGAAAGCGTAGAATTACGGAAATTTCTGTAGCGGCAGAAGCGAATCGTCTAAAAACGCGATGAGAAAAAGCGATTGGCAGAAGGACTCGTCTTACGTTGCCTAGGAGCGTTTTCATCGAGACGTTTCCGCGTCTACGACTTCATAGGAGAAGTCTGTCAAGGGCAAACCGGCCGTCAAAAGTTGTTCCGGATCAATTTGATTCAATCTTTTTCCCAATTGAATCTCGCGGGCTATTTTTAGAATTCGCTCTCTTTGGAATCCATCGAGCGTTTTCCCCTGTCTCCCAACTTCCATTACCAGATGAAACAACTCCGCCTCCTCCCTTCTTATTATTTTGTAGTCATAATCGGAATCGTCGTCCATCGTCGGATAAAACGTCATTTCACGTCTTTTTTCATAATCGGGATCGCAGGATGTAAGTTCTTTCTTCATTTTTGTCATTTCCAATTGCCTTATTCTTTTTATTTCTCTCGGATCGGAAGCGCGACGAAGTTTGAAATAGAATTCCCCCATTGGTTTTATTCGCTCCAGCAATTGATCTACGTCGGATATCTCCTTTTGACAATCGAAACTTATTCCGGCAATTCCGCCGAACTTGGATAGTTCTTTACATATTTTCTTAATTTCAAAATAAAAAGTACATTCCAAATTCGGACTTTCGTTAATCCAATTGGGAGCGGTCGATAAAAATTCTCTGTACTTCGAGTAACAGCCATTGGCGGCGGCGACAAAGTCGGTTTGGAAAGGAGCTTTTTCTATAAGCTCCAGTATGCTATTGCATTCGGAGCATATTTTAATGTTGCCTGAAAATATTATTTTACTTTCTTTCGACGTCCATGGCGCTTCGCAGGCTGCGATCGATTCCAATAAAAAAAATTGCGAGAATAATAATACGAGAAAAAACAATCGGATCACTTTAGATCTCCATGGATATATTCAACATTGTTCATTGTAACGCATCCGCAAAATAATTTCTAATTTTAATTATATTGAATATAATATCGATCTTATTTGTTCGTCCGACGGCGTTGGCGTCCCCTAGGGAATTCGAATCCCTGTTATCGCCGTGAGAGGGCGACAGTATAGGTTTTCCCATAAACTTATATATGGCACTCACGCTCTGAAAAATCAATGTTTTTTGATATATTGCTTTTTATTAAAACTAACGCCTTTCGCCCTATG
>JAISMI010000046.1 GCA_031276835.1 Holosporaceae bacterium
CGCGATCCGTACTTTCCTCCTTATTGTTTCATCCACAGGAGTATTATCAATCCTATATACATTCCATTTATACCATCCCTCGCCAAGGACTGTATGAGGAGAGGTGATAATTATCTCTTGTCTAATTAAAGTCAAAACCTGTTCTCTTACCTCGCTGGGAAAAAAACTCAAAGGACTATTATTTACAAACTGTTTAAATCCCATTACGTCAATGTATTTACCGAAACAAAAATCCAGAATAAAATTTTGAAAACCAACAATATCCAGCCAAGCTTTATCAACTATTTTATTCATAAAAAACATATTAAAGTTTATTAATCTATGCAAATCTTCAGGCGAAAAAACTTCGCGAACTTGCGTATCTCTACCTCCATACATATCTATATTTCCGCTTTTGAACCTTGAAATATCTTCCACAGTAGTAGGGATGCTTTGATTTCTAAAAACTTTTCCGAGAGTCGTCATTCTGTCAAGCCATCTAGTGATGCGTCTAGTTTCCTTCCACTCGTTTAAAGAGATCATTGGGTTCAACTCGCCGCCTACCGCTTCCAAGTCCTCTTTAATCCCCAAAATGTGTTCTTGAAAATTCTCCTCTGTAGACTTGACTTTCACTGCAAGTGGTTCTTCCTCTTGCTCGTCAAATCCAAATGGTTCGCCTTCATCTGAAGGCATCTCAAATTCCGACGGATCGACGGCTCTTGGAATAGATACGGAAGCCGGCGGCTGATGAGTGAAAGAATTTATGAAGGCGTCGACGTTTCCCAGCATTTCCTGAAGGGCTCTCGCCTGTATATTCGCTGCAGGACCTCCTGAAACATTAACAATACTATTGAGCGAGTTAATATAAAGTTGAGCATTGGGCAAATTGACGAGCCTATTAAGCCGTTGCTCCCTGGCCTGCCAATAATTGGCACAATTTATACTGTCAATAGAGATCATTGGATAAACTTCGCCGCACAAGGCAACATAAAACGAGGCCAATATAAGAGCTTTTTTCATAATTTTTTCCTATATGATGTTTAATAGGCGTCATTATACAAAAAATATAAGCAAAAAAAAAGATGTAATCCAAAAAAAATTTAAAAATTATTTGACTTAAAGGACAATAAAAAAAACACGCGTCAATTTCTTATTGATTTCATGTTTCTAGCGTTCCGATCGGACTTTATTGACGTCCTTTGCATATCATCGCATATTTCCATTTGCCTTTAAATTCGCTGATCACGCTATCTATCCGCTCGGCGACCAGGTTTTGGCAACAACTCTTCAGTATCTCTAGTCCGTTGGCGCGTAAAAAGTCGACCGCGGCAAGTTTCCAATTATCCGTATGTTCCGGCTCCTCCGACACCTCGCGCCGACCAATGATAAGTCCGCCGACGTCATTCGGGATTTTTCCGAAGTTAGACGCTCGTCCAGCTCTCGCGGGCCGATCAAGATGATATTGAGGAATATTAACCGTTAAATCATAATTATACGCATCAATATTGGTCATTGCATAGACTTCGTCCCCTAGAATAAAATAAAACGACGTCATTAGCGCGATTGTTTTCATAATTCCATCCTATGTCAAATTATTAAAAATAATTAATCCTAATTCTAAAACACATCGTAATCAAAAAAAATTTAAAAATTATAAAATATAGAAAACAATTATATCCAAAACATCAATTGGTTTCATGGAGTCAACGAACGATTTAAACTAGATATTTTTGCGATTCCAACTAATAATCCGTTCCTTTGATTCTCAAATCACGAACGTTATCTTCCACCGGATGCGTCTCGGCAATATCTTTTTCATGCCATTCAAGTTTATCGAATTTTCTCGCCGTAGCTAGAACGCGGCCTTCAAAGTTAGCGATGGTTTTATTATAGGCGGAAACCGTAGATTTTATGCTATTGCCCAATTTAATAACGTGTCCGGACATGTTCGCCAATCGTTTATACAGTTCTCGTCCCATGTCCACCATACGTTGAGCGTTGTCGTTGATGCTCTGCTGACTCCAGCCGAAGGCGACGGTCTGCAGTAGAGCCAAAAGCAAAGTCGGCGTCGATATAATCACCTTCTCCCGCATGGCGAACTCCTGTAAAGACGGATCCTGTTCCACTGCGGCGGAGAAAAAAACTTCCCTGGGCAGAAACATAATCACAAATTCCGGAGTCTGACGAAATTGCGTCCAATATTTTTTATTTGAAAGAGAGGAAATATGGGCCCGAATCTGATTTGCGTGTTTTTTAAGCAGATCCTTTCTATTTTTTTCATCTTCCGTCTCCATTGCCTTCAGATACGCCGACAGCGACACCTTTGCGTCCACGACGACTTGTCGTCCGTCGGGAAAATATATCACCATATCCGGACGAAATTTAGCGTCGTCTTTTTCTGACAAGGCCTGCTCGTCGAAATCGCAGTGCTCCACCATGCCGGCAATTTCTACGACTCGCCGCAGCTGAATTTCCCCCCAACGGCCGCTAACGTTCGGAGTCTTGAGGGCAGATACCAAATGATTAGTTTCGGTTTTTAACAGATTTTGTGCGGAAATTAAATCGCTCACCTGCTGTTTTAGGGCTTCGTAGGCGCCCACTCTGGCTTTTTCTAGCTCTCCCAGCCTATTGCCGACTCCCTCCAAAGCGTTCCGAATTGGACTCACCAGCTCTCCGACGGATTTGGCGCTTAAGGCCAGATCTGATTTCGTCTTCTCCTGCAATTGTTCGAACGTCGTTTTGGCCAAGTCCAAAAATGACTGATTATTCCGAGAAATAACGTCGGAACTTATGGCTTTAAAAGTATTTGTTAATTTTTCTTCGGAATTTTCCAGAAACTCTATTTTTTCCAACAAATTTTTGCATCGCTCGGAAAGGGCGATTTTTTCGAGCAACGCGTCGCGATACATTTTCTCAAATTCCGCTAATTGGCCGTTTCTTAGCTCCAGATCCCGCAATTTCGATTTCTGAACAAAAATCGCCAACGCTAGAAAAAAAGCCGCGATCAGCGACAGCGCTATTATAACCGTATTCATTGAAGATTTCCCATGATCTGAGAGAGCTCGTCGACGATTTTCTGCAGTTCCGCGGGATTTTCTCCTTCGGCTAATATCCTAACAACCGGCTCCGTTCCCGACGGACGCACGATTAATTTCCCGCGTCCCTCCAGCCGTTCGGAAAATTTTTGAATCGCCTTTTTTACGTCGGAATGTAAAAGAACGGATTTGTTGGAAATACGTAAATTTTTGCTAACCGTTGGAAATGGTCGAAACAAATAAAGCTGACTGCATTTTTTTCGGGATTTTAACATGTATTCGATTACTTTTAGGCCGGCAAATAGACCGTCTCCGGTTAACAAATGAGATTTTATAACGACGTGTCCGGACGGTTCCGCTCCGAATTTTGCATCGCCGCTCCGCATATATTCGGAAACGTATCTGTCGCCGACGTTAGTTTTTATTAATTTGGTTCCCAGCGACGTTAGATATTTTTCCAATCCGAAATTGGACATGATCGTAGAAACAACCTCTGAATTTTCCTCAGATTTGGCTAATATTGCGAGAATCTGATCTCCGTCTAGTATTTTTCCGTTTTCATCCGCCAGAAAAACGCGGTCGCCGTCGCCGTCAAAGGCAATTCCGACGTCGGCTTTGTGATATGCAACGGCCTCCGATAAAACATGCGAATTGGTGACTCCGCAATTTTCATTTATGTTGGTTCCGTTAGGGGAATCGTTTATGGAAATGACCTCAAATCCAAATTCCCTAAAAATGTTTGGCGCAATGTTTGAAAAGGATCCATTGGCGGAATCTAGAACTATTTTTATTTTCGCATTATAAAAGTCAAACGAATTTTTTATCTCGGCGCGGTAAGAATCCAATCCCGACGAATCCCCAAATACTCTGCCCAGATCGGCCCCAGTCGCCACGCGACGACGAGTCCCGTTCGTCGTCATTTTTTCAAGTTCGGATTCTTCCTCGTCGCTTAGTTTCAATCCATATCGATTGAACAATTTTATACCGTTGTCGTAGAATGGATTGTGGGAAGCCGATATCATAATTCCAACGGACGCCCGCAGCTTGGAAGTCAGCATCGACACGGCCGGAGTGGGCGCAACCCCCAGCAATTTAACGTCCGCTCCAAAGGAACACAAAGACGCCGTCAGAGCATGCTCTAACATATCTCCGGATATGCGAGTATCCTTTCCCATCACCACCAAACCTCTACCATTTTCGGATTTACAAAATTTTTCCACCAGGGCGGCGGCCAATTTCCAACAAAAATCGACGGTCAAAGGATATTCGTTAGCCACTCCCCTGATTCCGTCGGTTCCAAATAATCTACGCAATTTAACTCCTTTACTGGCGAGAACTTTCAGGATATACGATACTACAGAAATTTGTTGTGTCGGTAAATGAAAAACATAATTCGTTATCTAGAAAATCAGAGAGGATTTCACGACGTCGCCGTCGTTAAACGGGCGTTGGATGCATTGGAATTGAATATTGATCCAAAAAAGACAATCGTCGTGGCCGGAACCAACGGAAAGGGATCCACCTGCGCCACTTTGCAAACGTTGCTGACGGCGGCCCGTAAAAACGTCGGACTTTATTCGTCTCCGCACCTCGTAAAAATAAACGAAAGAATAAAGTTCAACGAAGAAAATATCTCGGACGAAGACTTTTATAATATTTTTCACATAGTACATGAAAAAATAAAAAAATACGATCCGAGTTACTTTGAATATCTCACTCTAATGGCCGCCTACTATTTTTTCGCGGTAAAAGACGTCGATTTTGCAATCTTCGAAGTCGGTTTAGGAGGAATTTA
>JAISMI010000052.1 GCA_031276835.1 Holosporaceae bacterium
GATTAACGCCGACAACGCCGCTCCGGAGGCGAGGACTATAATTCTCTCCAACTGATCGTCGGATTGTTTATCAATTTTATTAAATTCCGCGTTCACAAATTTTTTCGAGAGCGAGAACGAGGTCAAAATTGCGAGGGAAAGAAAAATAGAGACGGCGGCGGAGATAATTTCTTGTTCTGCGAAAAGATTTCCTAGGTTTAATAAAAAATTCATAACACGCTTCCTACAATAACCAACATTATTTTAGCGCAAAATATGGCGAAGGGGTATTTTTTGTTTAATTTCATTCATAAATTTTTATCATTTATCGAAAACATTTGTTTTCCAATAACCTGCTGCAGTTGTGGGGCGTTTGTTGATTCCGAGGGATTATGCCCCGAATGCTGGAAAAAAATTAAGTGGATAGACAATCCGAAATGCAAAATTTGCGGGACGCCTTTTGAGTTGGATATTGAAGCTGTATGCGCCGAATGTTTGAGAAAAAGGCCTCATTTCGACGAAGCCGTTTCCGTAATGGAGTACGACGATTTTTCCAAAGGCATGATATTGAGATTTAAGCACGGAGACACAACATATATATCTCGACAATTGGCGACTTGGATTTATCGGGCGGCGGAAAATGTCATAAAGAATGCGGATATTATTATTCCAGTTCCGATACATTTTTTTAAAAGACTAAAGCGAAAATATAATCAGTCGGAATTATTAGCGTTGGAATTAAAAAAACTCAGCGGAATTTCATATGAGCCGAGAATTTTAAGAAAAAATAAACATACGCCTCAGCAGGAAGGATTATCTCGGATTATGCGTTTGAAAAACGTCAATGGATCGTTTGGAGTGAATTCCCAATACTCCGATTTGCTGCGGGGAAGAACGGTGGTTTTGGTGGACGACGTTTTGACCACTGGCGCCACCGTCAACGAATGCTCTAAAATATTAAAAAAACACGGAGCAATTAAAGTGACGGTTTTGACCGTCGCAAGGGTTAATTATGGAACGTCGCGACATTTCGAAAAACTAATGTTTCCGGTTTGAAATGCATATATGAATTGCGCAAAGAACTACAGTTAAAATATATAACCAAAGACGAGAAATTAAAAAAACGATTTGTTATATTCTTATGAAAATATAAAATTATTCGACGTATGTATCGAACTTATTGTATTTTATAGTAATTTTTTTATACGGCTGAATTGATCAGTCCAAGGAACATAATAATTTCGATATGTCTTTGGGAGCGCATAATGTATACTTATCGACGATAATTTAAGGAATGATGATTATGTCCGGACATTCGCAATTTAAAAATATCATGTATAGAAAAGGAGCTCAGGATGCAAGAAGGGCGAAGGTTTTCTCCAAGATCTCAAGAGAAATAATTGTGGCCGTAAAGGAGGGAGGAACCGATCCCGAAAGCAACAGCCGTCTGAGATCTGCTCTGCTAAGCGCTCGCTCGGAAAACATGCCGAAAGATAATGTCGATCGCGCCATTAAAAAGGCCGTTGGAGGAGACGCTAGCGCGGAATATCAAAGCGTAAGATACGAAGGATACGGTCCTGGAGGCGTAGCCATCATAGTTGAAGGATTAACCGACAATAAAAATCGCACCGCTCCGGAAGTAAGATCGGCGTTTACAAAATTTGGAGGAAATCTTGGAGAGACTAACAGCGTGAGTTTCCAATTTGATCATGCGGGGTATATTTCCTACGGTCCAAAAGTCGCTTCCGAAGACGAGATGTTTGAAGCGGCAATTGACGCCGGCGCAAACGATATACTTTGCAACGAAATTTTTGAAATTATCTGTCCCCTTGAACAACTGTCCTCCGTAAGAGATGTCTTAACTCAAAAATTTGGAGATCCATTAGAGGCAAAAGTTACCTGGCTGCCCCAAAATACCGTTTCCATTGACGGAGATAGCGCCAAAACCTTGTTCAAACTCATTGAAACGCTGGAAGATAACGACGACGTTCAGTCGGTGATAGCAAATTACGAAGTTCCCGAAGGATTTACGCTCTAGGATTATCCATTGGGAATATTTATGCCGCAAAGCTGCAGCGCGTTAATAACGGACGAGGCGTCGCTTTTTCCCACGGTAATCACAGAAGCGTCGGAGGATAAGATTTTATTGGCGAGCTTTTGCACATCCTCGACGGTTATAGAGTTAATTTTTTGAAGAATTTCCTTCCGTTCAAGAGGATGTTTAAAAATCAGCGTTTGATTCACAATTTGCTCGCAGGAAGCGGAGTTGCTTTCGTTGGCCATAAGTAAACTGGCTTTAAATTGCGCCTTCGTTCTTTTTATCTCTTTTTCGGAAATATTTTCACAGGTTTTTATCAATTCGCCCGACACGACGTTTGACAATTCGGAGAGTTTGTTGGGCGACGTCGCCGCGTATACTCCGAATAATCCATTTTTTCTATAGGATGAGGAAAACGAATATATCGCGTAGGCCAATCCTCTTTTTTCTCTAACTTCCTGAAACAATCGCGACGACATTCCTCCCCCCAAAACCGACGATAGAATCGCCAAAGTATAGTAGTCGTCGCTTGTGCTTGATACTCCGTTGAATCCGATAATCGCGTGCGTTTGTTCAAGATCGCGGATATCGGAATATGAGCCGCCCACATAGTCGTATTGCGTGTCGTGGACGGGAGTCGCGTCTCCCTTAAACGCGGAAAAATATTTATCTGCAGATTTTAATAACTCTTCATGATCGACGTTTCCAGCGGCGGCAAATACTATGTTATCTGGATTATAGTATTTGGCGCGATAGGCGCGCAAATCCGACGCTTCTATGGCGGAAACAACGTCGACCGTTCCCAAAATAGAGCGTCCCATGGACTGATTCGCAAAGGCGACGTTTTGAAAATGATCGAAAATTATATCGTCGGGAGTATCGTTAGTCTGAGAAATTTCCTGGAGAATAACTCCCCGTTCCCTTTCCAATTCTTCCTCCGGAAAAGTGGGATTTTGTAAAATATCCGACAAAATATCTATCGCCAATTGTCCGTCTTCCTTCAATACTTTTGCATGAAACGCCGTTGTTTCCTTAGACGTATAGGCGTTTAGATAGCCGCCGACCGACTCTATTTCTTCCGTAATTTCTTTGGCGATCCTTGAGGCGGTTCCCTTAAAGGCCATATGTTCAAGAAAATGGGAAATACCGTTGTTATCTTCTTCTTCGCAAACTCCGCCGGCTTCAATCCAGTATCCCAGTACGATGCTTTCGAAATTTTCTATATTTTTCGTAACAACTCGAATTCCATTATCTAATTGCGTCAAAATCGCTTTGCTCATTAATTGGCTCCATTATTATGCGACAGCTCTTTTAGCTTGTTGTAGACTCCGGAGACCGCTTGAACCGACGACGATGATCCGCTGGAAGTTTTTTGACTTGGACGTCTTGGTATTTCACGACTGATTAACTTGGAGAATCCTTTTTTCAGGAGTAAATCAGCCAAAGCGTCTCGTTTTCGGCTGGTTCTTCCCCCTAAAACAACTGCAATGAGGCGAGTTTTCCCCTTAATGGCGGAGGCCGCTAAATTAAATCCAGAGGCGTTCAGAAAACCGGTTTTTATTCCATCCACAATAATATCGCCTTTTTTTCCCAGCAGCGAGTAATGGCCTTTTATGCATTTATTATTGAGACAAAATTTCTTATGGGCAAACAAATGATAATAACTGGGATATTCTATAAGCAGAGCGCGAGCTAACTTCGCCATATCTCTGGCCGTTGTGAGCTGTCGCGGATCCTTCCATCCGGACGGGTTGAAAAATATCGTGGACGACATGCCGAGACGTTGAGCTTCCTTATTCATCATATCTATGAAACGTTTTTCTGAGTTTCCTCCTAGATGTTCCGCAAGTGCGGTGGCAATGTCGTTTGCGGATTTCACAATCAAAGCTAAAATTGCGTTGCGAACGCTAATATATTCTCCGGCTTTCAGACCGAGCACAGTCGGTTTTTGAGCCGCCGCGTGCGGGGAGACGCGAATCATCGTAGTCGGGTAAATTTTTCTCTGCTGCAAAGCTTTAAAAGTCAGCAGCAGCGTCATCATTTTCACCAGAGAAGCCGGCTGAGTCCTTTGATCTGCATTATAGGAATAGATTATTTCCCCATTTTTTGCATTTATAACAATCGCCGCGTTCACCGGAGAATAAATCGCATGGGAAAGATTGAAACATAAAAGAAACGCAAGCGCGACAAATAAACGTTTAGGCAAAGTTACTCCCTGAGATTCAAGGCGGCATAAATTAATAAAAACTAGGAAGTTTTCAGACCAAACGCCTGATAACGATTTTTAAACTTCGCCAGTTGTCCTCCGGTATCCACCAATTGTCGAATTCCGGTCCATGCCGGATGCGACTTGGAATCGATATCGAGCTTTAGCGTATCTCCTTCTTTTCCCCAGGTGGATTTTGTTTTAAATGCAAAGCCGTCCGTCATGATAACGTTTATTTCATGATAGTCCGGATGTATATTTTTCTTCATAAAAATAGTTCCCTTTAACGTAGCTGCAATGTTATATAAAGTCGGAAAAAATCACAATAGTTTCTCGCTTATAGGCGCAATTTTTTTTTGCGTTGCACAATCCTTCATAACCGAATTAAATACAAAGGACAGTTTCGTCAAGAGATTGCGTCGATTTTGTCGAACGCGTTCGTCCCGAGTATTGACTAAAATTTTATCAAAAAAATCAATTAGTTGTTTTTCCACCGTTAAACAGACGGCAAGTTGATCCTCGAATCCTCTAATGTTTAAAAGATTTTTTTCTAACTCTTGGATTTTTTCAAGCAGGTTAATTTCTTCTTTTTCTTTTAGTAGAGTTTCGTTTACGAAGTCGTCGTCGTTTGATTGAACGATATTTTTTATGCGTTTATGCATTTCCAATAGCTTTTTTCCGGAATCTCGGTTCAAAAAGTCATTTAAAATTTCCGCCCTCCGGTAGATCGTCGGTATCGGATTGTCGGACGTTGCGACGGAGTTCGCCGCTTCGGGAGAAATTCCCAATTCTTTAAGGACTATTTTTAGGCGATCCAGAATAAAATCATGGACTTTTTCCACCGCATCCGGTTTTAGATCGGTTCCTGGCAATTGTTCGAAGGCTTTTTGTATAATTTCTTTCAGATCAAAAAGTAAATTAAAATTTTTGACGATTTTTATAATTCCGATTGCGGCCCGTCGCAGGGCAAATGGATCTTTTGAGCCGGTCGGTTCTTTTCCAATGGCAAAGAAGCCCGTTATGAGTTCGATTTTATCCGCCAACGAAAGTAGACCGCTGAGATTTTTTGTAATTTCATCCGCCGGACGATATTGATCTCGAATAGCGTCGCACACGTCGGAATTTTCCCCTTGAATTCTTGCGTAGTAAGCGCCCATGATTCCCTGTAGCTCGGAAAATTCTCCGACCATTCCTGTTGAAAGATCGCATTTGGCGAGAAGAGCGGCCTTTCGTAGCGGTTCTATATCCTGAATTTTTAAAGAATCTCCGAGATGGCCGCATAGGTTGACCACTCGAACAACGCGATCAAAAACCGTTCCCAGGCGATCGTTAAATGAAATTTTTTTCAATTCCTCTAGACGAGATTTTAACGGTCGCTGAAGATCCGTTTCGAAAAAGAAAAGAGCGTCCGCCAGTCGCGCATTTAAAACTCGTTCGTTTCCGGAAATTATTGTTTTTCCTCCGTCGGTCGCGACGTTGTTTGCCACAAACGCAAAATATGGAGCGAGGGTTCCGTTAATTTTTACCGGAAAATATCTCTGGTGAACTTGCATTGGAGTAACTATGACCTCTTCCGGAAGTTTCATGAACTTTTCCGGAATCTTTCCCAACAGAACTACCGGATACTCCGTCAATCCAACGACTTCTTCCAGTAGTTTTTCGTCGATTTCAACGCTAAAATGATTTTGCGATTCAAGTTTTTTAAATTCGTCAAGAATAATTTGCTTTCTTTCAAGTTGATCGACGATTACAAGAGAGTCTCGGGTTTTTTTCAAGTATTCGTCTATATTTTGCGCTTTAATTTTATTTGGAGAAAGGAAACGACGTCCCCAGGCGTGGTCTTGAAACTCTAAATTTATTTCGGAAAATTTTGCGTTTAAAGAACGACCGTCTAGAATTGCCATAATATTTCTCAGGGGACGAATAAAAGAGAATTGATAATTTCTCCAGCGCATCGATTTCTTAAAGGGAATTTTTTTTAGGGCGTTAATTATGACTTCCGCCAATAATTCCGACGTATTTTTTGCTTCGCGCTTTAGAGATATAAAAATAAAAGTTTTTCCATCGACTTGTTTTTCAAAACAATTATGGCGGGACGCTCCGTTGGCCTGTAGGAATTTTTCCACCGTTTCGGAAGGAGCCGTCGTTTGCGGTCCTTTCTTTTCTTCCCAAAATTCTTCGACAATTGGATTTAAATCTGCGGAAAAAACCATTCTTCTCGGAGAAACGTAGGATCTAATATTGGCATATCCGATACGAAATTTTTCCAATTCTATCGCGAGGAGTTTTTCAAATTCAGAAATTGCCGCCGATTGCATTCCGGACGGGATTTCCTCCACCATTAACTCCAGTAGAAAATTAACCATGATTTTTCACCTGTGTTTCACAACATAATTTTGCCAGCGCGCGAACTCTAGAGATTCTGTCCACTCTTTCAGCAACGCTCAACGCTCCTCGCGCGTCCATTAAGTTAAATAGATGGCTGGCCTTCATGCACTGATCATATGCCGGCAGCGCCAATCCTTTTTGAGCTAATTTTTTACACTCGGATTCGGCGTCCAAAAAGTGACGTCCAAGGATTTCGACGTCTGCCAGCTCAAACGAATATTTCGAAAATTCGACTTCCTGCCGTTTAAAAATATCGCCGTAGGAAATTTTCTCCGATCCGTTTTTGCCGTTCCAATTTAGGTCGTAGACATTGTCCGCCGACTGTAAAAACATGGCTAACCGCTCTAATCCATAAGTCAATTCTACGGTTACCGGATCGCAGGAAATTCCTCCCGCCTGCTGAAAATATGTGAACTGCGTGATCTCCATTCCGTCGCACCAGACCTCCCATCCGAGTCCCGCGGCGCCGAGTGTGGGACTTTCCCAATCGTCTTCTACGAATCTGATATCATGCAGTCGGCCGTCGATTCCTACGACTTCTAAACTTCGCAAATAAATATCCTGAATATTGTCCGGAGAAGGCTTAACGACCACTTGAAATTGATGATGCTTCTGTACGCGATTGGGATTTTCTCCATAGCGGCCGTCCGCGGG
>JAISMI010000006.1 GCA_031276835.1 Holosporaceae bacterium
GTGGAATCAAAAAATTCTCAGCTGCGATACTACCTCGCAAGATTAGTAAGAAAAACTAAATGTTATTCAAAATCCATACGCATGCTCGTCGCATCCCTAAATATCTTCATATTCCATGAGTTGTTGAAAACTATAATAAATTAGCAATCCATGAGATAGGATCTGGGATAGGTAGTTATATTTTTTCGATTCCAACTAACAATTCCTTGTAATCGGAGAACTTTTTTAGGTCGACGGCGATTTTAAAGAGGACTTCTTTTAGTTTCGCTTCTGAATCGGCAGTTTGCAGGTAAGAATCGGAAGACTCGCCGGCGCGAGATTCGGCCACGGCGGTTGTCTTCCTTTGATTAGCGTTCGAGCCCAACTTCAATTTCGCGCAAGCGGCGCGACGTCGGTTAACGCAGCCTCGGATCCTAGGTTTTACTACGCGCCAGGAGAAAATTTTCCGATTCGATAGAAATTTGATAAAATTGCCGCAACTGTTGAAAAATCTTATCAAAAAACGACGGGTTAACGATTTCAAATCAAAGAGCCCCCTCCTTTTGCATCGCGTCATAGGCCGATCAACTTCCGTCGTTCGATAAAAAGTATTTTTCTTTTCCAATTCAATCGCATAACTTTTATACATAACCACGGCATTAAATCAAAATACGTTACTTTTCGGTTAACTTTTGCAAAATTTCTATTCGACATTCGTAGATTAAATTCCGAGATTGCCAAAGAAACGCCTGTCTCCTCAGGCGTATTCTCCTTAGGTCTAAATTATGATTAGCAAATAAAAGCGTCAAAAAATACTAAATAAAAACAATGGAATCTATTTTATTTCTTCGACAATTATCCGTAAAAACAGATTCCAATTAATCTCAGTCTAGTTGATTTTTCTCTTTTCTATGATCTCGTCGATTAATCCGAAATTCCGCGCCTCTTCCGGAGACATGAAATTGTCCCGATCTATGGCTTTTTCAACTTCAGCCAGAGGCGTTCCCGTGTGTTTCACATAGATTTTATTTAAACGATTGCGCAGAGCGAGAATCTCCTTTGCATGAATTTCTATGTCGGACGCCTGCCCGCGGAATCCTCCGGTAGGCTGATGAATCATAATACTGGAATTGGGCAGAGAAAATCTTTTTCCCGCCGCTCCGGCCATTAGAAGAAACGATCCCATCGACGCCGCCTGCCCCAAGCATAGAGTCGTCACCTCCGGAGTAACATACTGCATGGTGTCATAGACGGATAATCCAGCGCTAACGCTCCCTCCAGGAGAATTTATGTAAAGAAAAACGTCCTTCTTGGGATCCTCGGATTCCAAAAACAACAGCTGAGCGCAAATTAAACTTGCAGAAGCATCGTTTACTTCCCCGCTTAAAAATACAATGCGTTCCTTAAGCAATCGAGAATAAATATCATAGGATCGCTCGCCGCGACTCGTTTGCTCAACAACCATGGGAACCAGCGTGTTCATGTGGTTATCCATCTTTTCCTCCCTACAAAAAAACTACTCAACCTTTTCCTTATTAACGCTCGACTTTTTCACCGAACTCTTTGTGTTCGGAGTTTTCGAAGCGGATTTTTTAGATTTAGGCTTAGGTTCTTCTTTGAAAAAATCAAACGTTTCCTCATCTAAGTCTATAAGCTCTTTTATCGAGCATTTTTCTTCTTTTATTTTTATTTTATCAAATAGAAAATTGATCACCTTCGTTTCCAGAATTGGACCAACCATAGCCTGAATCGCATCGCTGCGCGTATACGCGTCCCAAACTTCTTTTTCATGTCCTGGATACATGGTGGCAATATTCTTTATGGATTGAGAAATTTCGTTTTTAGACACGGTTATTTTCTCTTTTTTGGCTATCTCGGCAATCACAAATCCTAATCGTACTCGACTTTCGGCAATTTTTCTACATTCCTCCCGAATGGCTGGAGTAAACTCTTTTCCAAGTTTTTTAGCCTCCTCCTCGATTTGGCGAGAAACTTCTTTATT
This sequence comes from Holosporaceae bacterium, assembly GCA_031276835.1. Lineage (GTDB taxonomy): Bacteria > Pseudomonadota > Alphaproteobacteria > UBA3830 > UBA3830 > JAIRMQ01. The sequence continues at coordinate 1,982 of JAISMI010000006.1, forward strand.
TTCAATATCCGTCATGTTTTGTGGAACGTCGAAATCATACATGTAGGACATTTTATCCAAAAGATCGCGACGCATAATATCTTTGCTCATGTAGTCGTATTTGGAAATGCATAAGGATCTGGCCCATTCCCTCGCCTTTTCCAAATTTTCATACCCGATGGATTTTGCGAATTCATCGTCAAATTTATGTTCCTCAGGATTTAGAATTTTCTTAATGGTCGCTTTGTACTCCATCGTTTTTCCGGCGAGAGTTTTATCTTCAAAACTCGACGGATACGTTATGAAAAATTCCCTCGTTTCCGCAAGTTTGGCTCCTAACAGATGCTTCCAGAAATCGTCCACAAGAGTTTCATCCCCTATCACCACTTCCAGGTCGTTTATTTCGCCGTTCTTTAGTTTTTTATTTGCAGTTTTTAGAGCAAGATCAATGATCGCTTTTTGTCCCTCTTGAACTTTTTGAGTTTTACCGCACTCAACCCATTTTTTATGACCTTTTCTTATGGTTTCGAGCGTTTCATCAACTTCTTTATCGGTAATTTTCGCAACGCGCTTCCGAAGCTCAATATCTGAGATCTCCTTCAGTTCAAATGATGGAATTAACTCAAATTTTAATGAAAACTCCAGCTCATTCCCTTCGTCTTTGATTATATCCGTTAAGTAGCCAAAAGAAGTCAGCAGCTTTTCGTCATTTAAAATTTTCTTGGCGGCGGTCTCTACCGCAAATTTTTTAGATTCGACGCTCGCCTGTTCGCCGTACATCCGCTTTACAATATCCAACGGAACTTTTCCCGAACGAAATCCGTCTAAACGAACTTTTTTTGCAATTTCCTGCAGTTTTAATGTTAATGCAGAATCCATCTCCTCTTTAGAAATCAAAACATTATAACATCTTTTTAGACCGTCGCTGGTTTTACCTAAAATCTTCATTGATCTTTCTCCGTAACAAAAACTGGTGCGGGCGAAGGGACTCGAACCCCCAAAGCGCAAGCCACCAGAACCTAAATCTGGCGTGTCTACCAATTCCACCACGCCCGCAAAATAAACCAATGGTATTGTATAGCATTTATTTTCTCAACAAAAAACTACGATTTGGTTAAGCGCCAGTAAAAATACCAATCTTGTTTAGGAATCGGAATTTTGGGATTGCCCAATAAAAATAGAAAAAGTTAGCTAAATCCATTGATTTTCAGGCGTCCTACAGAAATGCTGCAGAGCGCCATTAAAACTTAATGGTAACAGCTGAAAAATCAACAAATCTATGGCGTAAATTCTATTTTTATTAGGCAGTTCCGGAATTTTTTTACGGCTCGGCGAGTAGCTTTTTCATTTCCTCAACGTCGTTTGTAAATTTACCGAGACAGTAAATTATTTCCCGTCTTTTTTTAGGATTTTTTTCGAGAAAATCATTGACTCTCTCGGCTATATCATAGTTTATATCATCCAAATCTGCAATTATTTTGCCTGGGTCGCTATCCATTTTATCCGCCGATTCTTCAACCGCGCCAATCGATAAACAAAGCATAAATAGAATTAGCGACGCGGACATTCTCAAAAACTTTTCGCCATAGATCAATTTCAACATTTAAAAATCCTTACTTGTTAATTTTTTGTTATTGGGTTGCAATGAATCGTCGGAAGAATTTTCTTTTGTAAATTTATCGGCCTCGCCGTTTGCCGTTAAACCGTCGGCCCTTATGAATTCAGCGTTTGAATCTCCTTCGGCGTCGACGGTCGTATCCTCTGCAGATGCATTTTTTGCCGAAGATAATTTCGATTTTTCCCGCTTTAAGTCGACGTCGTCGGAATTTGTAGTTTTATCTTCAACTGCGTCGTCGTCATCGTCTGACGCCTTTTCTTCTTTATTTGATTCGCCCTCGTCTTCGGATTCCTCCTGCGAAGATTCGCCGGATTCGTCTTCCTCGCCTTCTTCCTCCTCCGTACTAGAAGATTTGCCTGATTCTTTTTTTTCGGAAGATTTTTCATCATTCGTTTTTTCATTTTCTGCAATCTCTTCGGGGGAATTTTCGGATTCGTTCGACGATTCTTCATCCTCCTTTACGTCTTCGACGTTCTCGTTTACCTCCGGAGAAACCGGCCTTTTATTAACAAGTTCTTCGTTCGTTTCTCCAACTGCTTCACTATTTTCGTCAACCTCTTGATCGCCGTAATCCTCGGAACTCCGATTAGTTCCATTGTCGCCGACAACTTTTGATCTTTTAGGGCGGTCGCCCCTGGCTTCATAATCGTTCTCCTTGAGAAATTCCGACTCCTCCATACCGTCGTTAATTTCGGAAGAGTCTCTCCTGGTGGATTTTCGCCGCCGTCTTCCTCTACTATCATCGCCATTTTCATCCGATTGAAACTCGTCGTCGTTGTCTTCAACCATGATAGATTCAGTCTGAACCGTTGGCGCGTACATATCATCGGCGTCATTGGCTTGATACTCTTGAAAATCCTGATCCTGCGACTGCTGGGCGGAATCGTCGCCATAGTCCTGCGGCTCGTCTAGATTATCTTCTCCGTCTCCTTCGTCCGGATCTTTGTCCTGATTTAAATCTTCATCATTCTGATTATCATCATCCTGATTTTCATCGTTTTCGTCTTCATCGGACGTATCCTCTTGAATTTCAGGATCGTCATCATTTTCATCTGCGTCTTCTGAAGACGACGAATCGGTATTTTCTTGATCCATTTCCGGAAAATCTTCTAAAAAATCAGGCGGCCTACGTCTCGACGAACTACCGTTCTCGTCTTCTTCGGTTTCGAAGTAGTCGTCGTCGTTCCAATTCGAGTTTCTTCGATCTCTTCCGGTTTCGGAATAGTAGTAGTCGTCCCAATTCGAGCTTCTCCGATTTCTTCCGGTTTCAGGATAGTAGTAGTCGTCGTTACGCCAATTCGGGTTGCGTCTCCCTTCCGCGCCTCCATCGTCTTCTCCAAATCCATAGGGATCATCCGAAACATAGTCGATCGGCCTGCTTACCCTGTAGTATGAAGGACGATTCCTCCCCCTCGCGACTCTTGCCGAATCTCCAATTCGCCGATCGGCGGAGCCGCGTCTCCCGTAAATAGAGGAGCTCGAATTATCCTCTTTTTCATCGTACGCCGCCGCTCCAGAAGGATCATTTTGCCGTCTAGCGGAGCCCTTAGTCGACGAATTCGACGACGGCGATAAGATTTCTATAATTCTATCAAGAAAGCGATCGCCGGACCCATAAAGATCATCTATTTTTTTCTGCGTTATGCCCGAATATTTGTCATTTTTATACAATAGACGATATATATCCGCTCCCGCATGGCGATAATCTACGGAAACGTCATACGCTGAGCAACCGCAATCAACGACGCAGATAAAAATGGAAACTGTCATCCAAGCAAAACAACGCAATCTCTAAATTTCCCTCAATATTTCTATATTTTAGCAAAATAATCCTTAAAAAAATGTAAGTTTTCTGTAAAAATGAGCGATATAAGATTTTTCTCTGTTCTTTAATAAAAAAATTCCATATTCGCGGCAAGTTTTGCTATAGTAAATCAATATGAAAATAACAGTTCTTGGATGCGGTTCATCCGGCGGAGTGCCAATGCTATCCTACGGTTGGGGAAATTGCGATCCGCGAAATCCTAAAAATAGACGTTCCCGCTCCTCCATTATGGTGGAGAAGGGTTGCACGTCGCTGTTGATCGACATGTCGCCGGATCTTCGGCAGCAGATGTTGGACTACGGCGGCAATAAAGTCGACGCCGCGATCCTCACCCATGCCCACTACGATCACATAAACGGATTAAACGAACTGCGTCCCATGTTTTGGGATAAAAAAAGACGTCTGCCAATCTATGTAAAAAAGGAAAATCTGCCGGCCGTTAAAAAGGCGTTCTTTTATTTGTTCGAAGAAAGCGGCCACGAAATTTATAGCCCCTATATTGAACTGCATGCCATCGAAGACGAGTTCACAATCGGAGATATCTCCGGCATTTGTTTCGAACAAAATCACGGCTTTTCGAAATCTTTGGGAATTCGGATAGAGAATTTCGCCTATTCCACAGACGTGGTATCGCTAAGCGAAGAAAACTTCGAAAAATTAAAGGGCGTCGATACCTGGATAGTGGATTGCCTGTCTATGAAACAAATAAAAGCCACTCATGCCCACCTGGATTTGGCGTTGGAATGGATCAGGAGAATAAATCCAAGACGCGCTTTCCTAACCCATATGGATATCTCAATGGATTACGACTCCCTGCTGCGGATACTTCCGGAAAATATAAGGCCCGCCTACGACCAAATGACGATATCTGTTTAAGAATCCGTCTATAAACCGAAAAACGATACCTGATGACCATTGGTGTAATTTTTTATTTTCCACCCAACCAGCTGATCGTTTTTTATGGTTCTTTCGATGCTGCTCATGGACTCGATTCCGGTATTGTTCTTAAAATTAACAATGTGCAGTTTAATAGAATCTTTAGTCAATTCAATAAAGGACATGGCGTCGTCGTAGCTCATTTCATTTTTCGAAAAATCCACCACTAATAATTCCGGCATACTCGAGACTGGTAGACTTTTGGCGCCATCTTTTATACTATTTCCTCTAAAATACAAATGCATCAACGAGGTATTCGCTAGCGACTTACAAAGAGCCTCGAACGCCATAGCGTCCATCTCGCAGTCGTTAGCCATCAAAGTAGTTATTGAATCAGTTTCCTTGATGGCGTCAGAAAAGCTCCGGGCGCTTTTCTCATCGAGAGGATTGCCGGATATATTCAGAGTTTTCAAATTCTTCATGTAGGAAATGGACTGCGCTATCAGCTGCATAACGTCGCTCGGGAAACCGGCGGAGGAAATATCCAGGGCTTCAAGTTTAGAAAGATTAGCCAGCGACTTTTGAAAAATTTCCACATTTTCAAATAATCTTATGTGATTGTGGGCGCCGATATTGCCGAAAAATATTTTTAAAGAGCGCAAATTTTTCAAATCGCCGATCGCCTCTACAATCAGCCCTAAATCATTTTCAGACAACGATACGACGGAAAACTCCAATTTGTTCAGTTTTTCGGCTTTGCGAATGGCTTCGGTAATATTTCTATAGGAGTCGTCTCTGCCGGTAATCTTATTCCAACCCAACGACGCCCCTTCCAGCGTGCGGAAAGAATTTGATATTAGACTTGCCAGATATTCCTCTCCAACGTCCGTCAACTCGCCCACCGTAATGCTAAGAAGTCTTATTTCAGAATGATCCTTCAACGATTCCAGTATTCTGGTGGATTCTGGACCTGATAAATCTGGAGAAATTACGCTTACGGATTCCAAAGATTTGTGTTTCTCAAAAATATCAGCCAATAGTTCATAGTACTCCTTCTTTATCTCGCATGAGCGCACCAAAAAACTTTTTAACGTAGACGGAAGAAATTTTTGCAAATTTTCCAGCATCGCTTCGGTAAGAAACAATCCATCCAACTCCACGCTAAATAATTTAGGATATTGTCTAAAAAAATCTAATTCTGAAAAATCGCAATCTTCCGGCAAATCTTCAACGGAGCACATGTTATTGAAGCCGAGTAATATTACCTTATTACCCTTAATTCGCATGCCGGCGACGTTCTCCGCCGCTATTTTAGTCTGAGACAATTCAAATGGATAATAATTTTCTTCTGATTTTTTGTCGGAGGCGGCGTCTCCGCCGGAATCTTTCATATCGCCGGCAACGTAAGAACCTTCCCGAGAACTCTTTCTTGAATATTCTCCTTTAGACGATTTGTAGGACGCCAAGTCCTCGCTCGAAGCTAAACAATTATTTTGAATGGCGAGCGACAACGCGCTAATCGCCAATATTTTCCCTAAATTTATACGCATATGCATTATTCAACCTCTTTACAATAATTACTCTCATGTTTTATGAAAGCACAAAAAAGTAAATAAGATCTGAAAATTTTTCGTTTTCTCTTTTTTTTGTATATAATTGTCGATGCTATTGGAAACCGAACCATGAAAATTATTAGCCGAATAAAAGATCTTCTCTGCATGAACGACGAAGAAAAGGAAATTGGGCGCGTTTTATCCGCTGAAATTTTACGCGATTACGATATTCGCGGAATTTTTGGAGAAAATCTTTTTCCGAACGACGCCTTTGACATTGGTCGCGCATTTGGAACGTTGATCGCGAGAAAAAATTTAAAAAAAATGTGCGTCGGCCACGACTGCAGAAATTCCTCCGCCGAATTATCAAGAAATCTTATGGCGGGATTAACCAAGTCCGGAGCAGAAGTGATATCGTTGGAACTGTGTCACACTCCCATGATGTATTACGCCGTCCACAAATTAGACCTGGACGCCGGAATTATGATAACCGGCTCTCACAATCCTCCGGAGTATAATGGATTTAAGTTTATGATAGGACGCGATCCCTTCTATGGAGACGACCTAAAAGCGCTTGGTCAGATGATATGGAACAGAGATTTCACTGAAAAAAATGGGAGAGAAATTGTTTTAAACAGAATTTTTTCCAATTATGTTTCGGATATTCTTGGCGGCTTTAGTTTTTCGGACGACATAAAAGTCGCTTGGGACGTTGGAAACGGAAGCGTCGGCAATATCGTTAAAGCCATAACCGCCAAAATTCCAGGCAAGCATCATGTTTTATTTGAGGAAATGGACGGAAACTTTCCCAATAGGCCTCCGGATCCAACGACGGCCGGCAACATAGAATATTTGTCGAAGTTCGTGTCCTACAACGGATTTGATATAGGATTTGCCTTCGATAGCGACGGCGA
>JAISMI010000054.1 GCA_031276835.1 Holosporaceae bacterium
GCTTTTTTTGATTTTGAATAGGAGTCATCCCTTTGTTCATCGGAGGAGTTTGAGAACTCTTCTTCTACGTCGGAATAGTCGCTATCAAAGGCCGTCAAAACGCCTTCGGGATGAACAAAAGTCGCTCCCAAAGCTCCGATAAACAATATTCTCAGTATTTTCTTCATAACCATTTTCCAATAAACACCTTTACTATTAGTATCACAAAATGGTTAACACTTCGTTTTCAAAACGAAAAAAAGAAAAAATTTAGTGCGTAAATAGCGTATCCGGATCTATACCCGCCAATTGAAGATCGGCAAACGTCTTTACCGTCTCAAAGCATTTTTGGGCAAGAGGCATTTTGCCTTCTCTAATAAGCATTTCATCCAGAGCCGCTTTGATTTTATGGAGATAGAGGACGTCTCCGGCGGCATATTTCAGCTGCTCCGGCGACAATTCTTCTTTTCCCCAATCCGACGATTGCTGCTGTTTGGAAAGATCGAAGCCCAATATCTCTTTGCATAGATCCTGTAGTCCGTGTTTATCATTGTAGGTTCTGACTAATTTTGAAGCGATCTTCGTGCAATATATAGGACCGACCTCGACGCCAAACGTGTAGTTAAGAATGGAAACGTCAAATCTCGCAAAATGAAATATTTTCAAAATGGTCGGATCCGTAAGTAGTCTCTCGAGATTTTCCGCGCGCCGCTGCTCCTTTTGAATTTGCACCAAATAGACTTTGCCGTCCTGCGAACACAACTGCACCAGACATAATCTATCTCTTTTGACCTGCAATCCCATGGTCTCGGTGTCAACGGCCACGCTGCCTTCAAATTTCACGTCCGGCGGCAGATCCCTCTGATATACGCTATACATATTATATTTCTGCGGCATTCCATTTATCTCCAAAAAACAGCATCCCAAAGCCGTTAACATGCAAATTGCCAAAAATTTTCCCATTTTAATTGTCTTTCGAATATCAATTTTATAACCAATGTTATTAATTATTAGAAAAATATTCAACATTTATGCATTAATTATTTTATTTTTCCCCTCAAAAATCCAACGAACAAAAATATGGTGCCCGAAAGAAGACTTGAACTTCCACCCACTTGCGTGGACTAGGACCTGAACCTAGCGCGTCTACCAATTCCGCCATCCGGGCTCTTACTTTGCTCTCTCCACATAGGAGACGTCGGATGTATTTACAACAATTTTAGTCCCAGATTCAATATGCGGAGGAACTAAAATGCGCACGCCGTTTTCCAAAACCGCCGGCTTATAGGAAGACGCGGCCGTCTGACCCTTCACGACGGCGTCGGCTTCTACCACTTCCATAACAATGGTATCCGGCAGAACGACTCCTATGATTTTACCTTCGTACATGCTAATTTTTACCACCATATTATCCTGCAAAAAGCAGGCTGATTCTCCGATTATATCCCTATGAATCTGCAACTGATCAAAAGTGGACATATTCATGAAGGTGTAGAGGTCTCCATCCTTAAACAGCAGCTGACAATCTTCTTCGTCTAATCTGATTCTCTCCAGCGACTCGTCGGATCTAAAGCGCTCGTTTAATTTTGCGCCCGTTTTTATTTCTTTCAGCTCGGCCTGTACGTAGGCGCCGCCTTTTCCAGGCTTGACGTGCTGAAGTTTACAGGCCGTCCATAATTTTCCATTATGTTCGATCAGCATGCCAATCCGTAATTCGTTTCCATTGATTTTCATAAATTACCTTTTTAAACCGGCGTTCACTAATTTACGACGTTGCGATCATTTTGCCAATAGCGTGGGGTAAAAATTTAAACTAAAATAGGCCGTCTCGTACATAAAATATTAATTTTTCGGGCGTACGTTAATTTATTATTGATTTGAGGAATTGCATGTTAGAAGTATCAAGTATTTTATTGTCGGTGGCGCTGTTGATGTTTCTCGCCTACAGAGGATTCTCAGTGCTCATATTATCGCCAACGTTAGCTCTGTTTGCAGTATTTTTGAGCGGCAGCGGCTCGCTTTTGGCCCATTATACCCAAATTTTCATGGTAAAATTGGGGGATTTCGCCACCGTTTATTTTCCTTTATTTCTACTAAGCGCAGTTTTTGGAAAAATCATGGAAAGTTCCGGCTGCGCGCTATCCATCGCCGAATACATATCGAAAAAAATTGGATCGGGAAAAGCCGTTTTGGCTATTATTCTGTCCTGCAGCGTCCTGACTTATGGGGGAATCTCTCTGTTTGTGGTTGTATTTGCCGTTTATCCCATCGCCGTTGAGCTGATGAGAAAATCCAACACCCCTAAAAGACTCATTCCGGCAGCCATCGCAATTGGATCGTTCACCTACACCATGACTTGCCTTCCAGGATCTCCGGCAATTCCGAACGTCATTCCGTCCCAGTACTTTGGCACAAACACTTTTGCGGCCCCGGGAGTCGGCATAATCGCGGCCATTCTGTCATTTTGGTTCAGCATGATGTGGATAAATCGTCAAATAAGATTGGCCAAAAAAAATGGAGAGGGATACGGCGACCATAATGATAATTTAATTTCGTCCGTCTCCGATAAAAAAAATCTACCGAGTTTTTGGATTTCCATCATACCCGTTTTCATTGTTATTTTGCTAAATTATATATCGGTGCGGTACGTCTTTCCGAACATGGACGCCTCCTATCTCCAGAGCGAAAAATATGGAGCGACCGACATCCAAACCGTCGCTGGAAATTGGGCCATAATAGTAGCCGTATTTTTCGCCATAGTCTTCGTTTTGGCCGCCAACTATAAGAAAATAGATATAACCCGCTGCATCAACAACGGCGCGACGGAGTCTCTGGCCCCGATCTTCAACACGGCGTCGGTGGTCGGATACGGAGCGGTCATAAACGGTCTGCCAGGCTTTATAGCGGTTAAAGATTGGATCTTATCAGCCTCCGGAGGAAATCCAATAATCTCGAGCTCCATTGTGACCAGCGTGCTATCCGGAGTGACCGGATCGGCGTCCGGCGGCATAAGCATAGCGTTGGAAACTCTCGGAGCAAAATATTTGGAAATGGCCAACGCCATCGGTATGAATCCGGAAATCATTCATCGAATAATAGCCATCTCCTCCGGAAGTTTGGACATTTTGCCCCACAACGGAGCCGTCGTTTCGCTATTGACCATTTGCGGACTAACCCATAGGGAATCATACAAGGATATTTTTGTCGGCGCTCTATTGGCGGCAACTGGTTCGGCCGTAATCTCCGTCTTCATTGGCCTAATATTTGGATCGTTCTAACGGAGTCGATATGCAAAAAGTCGGAATCATCGGCGCAGGACAAATGGGATCGGGAATAGCCGAGGTCTTCGCCACCGCCGGCTACTCCGTAAAAATATACGATCTCTCGGACGAAATTTTCGAAAAATCGCGAAATCGCATTTTTAAATCGCTAAAAAAATTGGAGTCAAAATGTCTAATAGATCAAAAAGCCGAAAAAATTCAAGCGAAAATATCCTATCATCTAAAAATGCAGGAACTATACGATTGTAAAATTTTCATCGAATCCGCATTTGAAAACTATGATATAAAAATCGACGTTTTTCATAAATTATCTGAAATTTTACAACCAAAATCCTACGTCGGCAGCAATACTTCCTCCTATTCCATCACCGCGCTTTCTAAAATGACTCCATATCCGGAAAATTTCATCGGATTTCACTTTATGAATCCTCCGCCGGTTATGGATTTGTTGGAGGTCGTTCGCGGAATGTATACCAGCGAATTCACTTTTAATTTCTTCTGGAAATTGGCAAAAAATATCGGAAAAACTCCAATAGAATCAAGAAATTCCCCAGGATTTATCCTGAATCGCATTCTAATTCCCATGATAAACGAAGCGATTTACGCGCTCCATGAAAACGTCTCGACGGCGGAACAAATAGATGCCGCCATGAAACTCGGCGCCGGCCATCCGATGGGACCGCTCGCTTTGGCGGACCTCGTCGGATTGGACACGGTGTTGGCCGTCATGAAAACTTTGCAAAAAGAACTCGGAGAAACAAAATATTCCCCCTGTCCCCTGTTGGAAAATTACGTCTCCCGCGGCCTATTGGGAAAAAAAACTAAAAAAGGATTCTACGAGTATTAAAAAGACTTCCAGACTAGTCCTAAAAATCTGCTTCCATTATGATTATCCGACGCCGCGTTAAAGACAAAAATCCCTACTCGTTGGTTGGAAATTCTCCCAACTAATCGGCCTCAGTCGGCGGAACAGAATTCTCCAATTACGAACGATCTTGCCGGATAAGGTTCCGATATTAGGGCTCTCCAATCCTCGGCGGAACAGAATTCTCCAATTATGAAAAATCTTGCCGGATAATATTCCGATATTTTAGCTTCCTCAATCCTCGTCGGAAGTAGTTTGGCCGATTCGCCTCGCGCGAAAAGATTGTTTGCCGACTTCCGGACTACTCGGAGGCGTAGAAGCAGCTCTGACAAGCGAACATTGCAATCCAGCAAAAAGAGTTACCTCGTTCGAACCTTGCGCCAAGGCAAACATAGATCGTACCTCCATTGGACTTTCAAGTTGATAATGTTGGGTATCCGTCAACCAGGAAGCGCCTCCGTCCGCACGATTTGTTTGTATCCGATTAGACCGATCCCACCTACTTGGCGCGTTAAATTCAGTGATTTGTTTACTAACTTCGACCGGATCTTGCAAAAATTTGTCCACAAATGGCGTCGCCGGTCGAATAAGTCTTGGGCCAATTACGGAGGGATTTTCCCGAAATATTCCCCTCCACCAATCGCTGTTTCTCGATTCTTCCGGATTTAACGCAAACGTCGCGGGCGTCATTGCATTGGCCGATCCAATGGTCAATAGCGCGGCAATCAAACAATACTTTCGCCTCATATATCCTCTTTCTCCACCAAAAACGACAAAATAATATAGCATTTTTTCTTAAAAAGAAATATAAATAATTTATTTACGTCAAAAATAATAATAAAAAACAAAATTTATTGCGACTCGACGACTCTTTGTCGAATAGTCCTGATTTCCGAAATAAAAACCATAACTCCGATGAAAAAAGATAACAATGAAAGACGTTCGCGCCGAAATTACCCCTCGTTGAGCTCAACTTTTAAACTTCCCATATTGAACTTCATAGCAGTCTGGCCAAGTTTTTCTCCAGTATTGTGATTATAAGCTATGTTTGTGTCGGTAATCTCAATATAGCAGAAGGAAAACGTAACCGTATCTCCATATTGTTCATAGGTTTTTATCAGACATGTTGCATATTCTAATCTTTGTATTGGAACGATCGTCTGCTCTATGCTGGTCAATCTGGTTACGGTGATCAGATCAAGTTTTTTTCCCGTGTACATGTATTGCTGAATCAGCGGTCCCCACGATCCATATTTCATGCACACCACGGGATCCTTGTTCACGATCTTCCCATCGCCGCCTAATTCTCCGGAGGAATCATAGGTTACCAATCGGCCGCCTCCGGTTTCTATCCACAAACAAGGAGTGCTGTCCTCGTCCATACCTTCGATGTCGCTGTCAAAAAAATCCTTGCAGGTGATGACATATTGCGGAGTTTTAGCGCCGCCGGTAGTCGAATTCATACTTTCGTCGCTTTTGCCGACCATATCGTGTCTTGGGCTTGAGTTAAACATTCCAAATCCTCTGTCGTTTTTACTTGTCATTTACAACCTCCCACCAAAACACTTAAATCACAAAGAACCATTATCAACATAAAAACGCCCCCCAACTATTTGGCCGGCGGCGGCAAAGACGCCACCAATCTTATGGAAGCGGTCAATTCCTCCAGCTGAAAGTGCGGCCTTAGGAATATCGTCGCCTTATAGGATCCCGGCTTTCCTGGAACGTCAAAAACGTCTATTCTAGCCTCTCTCAGAGGATATTTCGCCTTGAGATCTTGATTAGCCGCGTCGTTTAACAGCACATAATTGGCGATCCAATTATTCAAGTACATGGAAACGTTATCCTTTGTCAGGAAAGATCCAATTTTATCCCTCATGATCGCCTTTATGTAATGGGCGAATCTGGAGGCCGCCAGCAAATACGGTAATCTCGCGCTTAGAGCGGCGTTCGCATTGGCGTCGTCGGTGTTATAAATCTTTGGTTTTTGAGTGGTTTGACCGCCAAAAAATGCCGCGTAATCGCTTCCTTTGCTATGGCAAACGGCCAAAAATCCCATATCAGTCAACTCTTTTTCGCGCCGATCTGTGATGGCTATTTCCGTCGGACATTTTAGAGCAACGTCTCCGTCGGTCGTCTTAAACGTATAGGCCGGAAGACCCTCCACCAGTCCGCCGCCTTCGACTCCTCTAATAGCGGCCGGCCATTTGTAGAGAGAAACGGCATAGCCTATCCTTTGTCCAAGAACAAAAGCCGCATTCCCCCAGCAGAATTGTGAATTGTCGGTTCCGTCTATGGATTCGACATAGTTCATGCCGTCGACGGGAAGCGTATCCGGCCCATATGGCAGTCTCATAAGCACCCGCGGCAAAACCAACGCCGCGTATCTGGAATCTTCGCTGTCCCGAAACGATCTCCATTTAATCATTTCCGTGCTTTCGAAAATCTTGGCAATATCCCTAGGCCCCGCAAGATGGGAAAAACTATCCATATCAAACATTTTCGGATGAGCGGCGGCAATAAATGGAGCATGGGCGGCGGCCGCAACGTTCGAAATTTTTTCCAGCAGTAATATGTCCTGAGGATGACGCGTAAATTCGTATCCGCCAATTAAACAGGAGTAGGGATGTCCGCCAAACGTGCCGTATTCTTCTTCAT
>JAISMI010000066.1 GCA_031276835.1 Holosporaceae bacterium
CGACGCCGCTGACAATGGCGAAATCACGGACGCGCTTCAGCAATCGGCCGGCGATTCGAGGAGTTCCCCGCGATCTTCCGGCGATCTCTTCCGCTCCATCTTTTGATATAGGAATTCCCAGCAATTCTGCATTTTTTGAAATTATTATCCGCAGCTCGGCATAGTTATAGAATTCCAGCCGCAGCGGAATGCCGAATCTATCGCGCAGAGGGGAGGACAACATGCCGGAACGCGTCGTAGCCCCTATCAGCGTAAAATGAGGCAGATCAATGCGAATAGAACGGGCTGCCGGACCTTCTCCTATCATTAAATCCAGCTGAAAATCCTCCATGGCAGGATATAAAATCTCCTCCACCAGATGATTCATCCGATGAATCTCGTCGATGAAAAGAACGTCTCTTTCCTGCAGATTCGTTAGAATTGCCGCCAAATCTCCGGCTTTGGCTAGAATTGGTCCGGAAGTAACCTTAAATCCCACTCCCAGCTCCTTGGAAATTATTTGGGAAAGAGTGGTTTTGCCAAGCCCTGGCGGTCCAAAGAATAAAACGTGATCCATGGCTACGCCGCGCTTCTTTGACGACTCTATGAATACGCGCAGATTGTCCTTTATGGATTCCTGTCCAATGAAATCCTGAAGACTTGTCGGCCGCAAAGAATATTCACGAGATTCAAACTCCTGCGATTCCGGATTTAGATCGTTCTTCCTCATGTCATACTCCGGACGATAGTTTGCCTAGAACTTTTTTCAATAAAACGTCGAAACCGTCCTCCGAATCCGTCCGCATAGACGAAACAGCCCGTAGAATATCGCTCCTCGAATACCCGAGATTGGAAAGAGCTGAAATAACGTCGTTCAGAACGCTTGATCCGGAAATCTCCGCCGTTGCCGCGGCGACGTTTAATTCGATTTTACCGACTACTTTGTCCTTTAACTCCGTAATAATACGAGCGGCGAGCTTGGGGCCGACTCCATCCGCCCTGGTAAACATATTTTTATCTCCGGAGAGAAACGCGTTATATATGTCCTCGTCCGATAAAGCCGATAAAATCGCGACGGCGACTTTTCCTCCAACTCCTTGTACGGATATCAACGTATTGAACCACAATCTTTCCTGTTCGGAAATAAATCCGTACAGCGTCCAGGCGTCTTCCCGCACACTCAGCGTCGTAAAAAGATGAATGGCTTCCAGACGGCTCTGAGCCTCGCCAATCGTTTTAGCGGAGCAAATTACTGAATATCCAACGCCGTTGACGTCGACAATCATTGAATTCTCGCCAATTTTTACAACTTTCCCCTCTAAATGAGCTATCATTTTACCACCGCATAAAACGCGTCATGATGGGCATGGCAAATTGCCACCGCAAGAGCGTCTGCCGCATCTAGTTTTACAGTACCACAATTTAATAATTTTTGAACCATCGTTGATACCTGATCTTTTGTGGCGTGGCCGGATCCGACGACGGTTTTTTTTATCCTATTGGGAGTATATTCGGAGATTTTCAACCCTAAAACTCCGGCGCAGCATATGGCCGCCCCTCTAGCCATTCCCAATTTCAGGGATGAAAATGGATTTTTATTGACAAAAACATCTTCTATGCTAATTTCATTTGGAGAATATTCTTCTATGATATCCGCCAGTCCTTTAAAAATACCGCTAAGCCGCGAACCGATTACTTCGGAGGAAGAAGAAATAATAGTTCCATGATCCACATGTTTCAGATAAAATCCATCGTAGTCAACCACTCCCCAACCGGTGATATGCAGTCCAGGATCAATGCCTAAAATTCTCGACAATACGCCATTCTCCAATTCATAAAGTTATATCACATACGATGGAGCAAAATCCAACGTCGATAATTAAAAAATGGACAACGTCAAAGGAATTGTTCGAAAAATATACGAACAGGCCGTTTCCAAGGGAATAAAAACGGCCGCAGAAAACGGCGACTCTCTCGCTTTTTTCGATAAACCGAATCTTTATAAATCAAATGTTCTTTCACCGAGAAATTTAACGTTCATTTAAAGAAAAAATCTATCGTAGCTATGCTTTTTAATATTTTTTTTGCTTTTGGTAAACTTAAATTAGACGGCAATACCTCTTTTATTCTATCCGATTGCAATAGCATATTAAAAAGCTCTTCCCTATTATTATCGTCTATAAACAGTAAATATAATATTACGTTAGTGCAATCATTTTGATTCGAACACGTCATATATTCTTCAGCCATCGCCGACTTTAGAACGTCTTTCCAATCCTTGAAAGACTTTAATTGCCGAAGACTCTTAGCCGTTATTTGGCCGTTATTTTCTCCGGCGGCGCAACGTATCATAATTGCCACTATTTTACTATAATAATCGAATCCATTTTGTATATTAGTATGTATAAATTCTTCTCGTCGTCTTATAAGCTCTTCCAACTGGTTATTTATCGCTTGGACTAGCAGAGCGCTTTCCTTTTTTGCCAATTTTAATTTTAACTCGGCTTCTTCTTTAAACAGTTTCAATTCCTCTATTGTCAGATATAGATGCACCGCATCGTCCATAGGCTGATTTTGATTTAATTTAGCCTCCCTCAGCAAATTTACCGTTTTTATTAGTCTTTTTTCTAACTCCGAGACCCGTATTTGCAATTCATCTATTATTCCCTGCCGCTCCGACACTGCAGTATCTTTTCGCCATGTTTCCATTCTTACTTGATGCATCCTCGTTATTTCATTTTTTATTGCTTTTAGGTTATATTCCCTTTCTTCAGTTCGCCGTCTTGCTAATTCGACGCACTCTTCTATTTTTATAAAATGCCGCTCTAGCTGCTCCGCCATTTCCTGTTTTTTTTGCCCAAGCCGATACTCCGCTGCTTCCGCTTCTCGCTGTAGCCTCTCTTCCATTTCTATTCTTCTTTGCTGCAGCGAATTGATAGCTCCTTCCTTCGCTTCCTGACACCGTCTTGTTATTTCATCCGCCCTTGCATTACGCGCCCTTTCCATTTCTTGCTGCGCTTCTTCCCTCGCCGCCTCCTGCTGGATTTTCCTCGCTTTTTCCGCTTCTTCCCGCTCCCGTTTTCCCAATAATGTCGCCGCCATCTTTTCGGAGCTAAACTTAGCTATCCACTCAGTCGCCGGCTTATTACCATCTTTACACCTCGTTTTAACAACATCAAACCCGTCGATTAAAAGCTTTTCTACCTCTTTATTAATCGCGGCCAGATCTCTACCGGTCGTCATAAATCTAAGATTTTCTCTGTCGTAGGAACAGGTTATGAATCGAACCTTCATGTCCTTTAGCTGATCGCATACTCTATTACAATAATCCCATTCCATTCCGTAACCATTCGCGACAGCGACTAGCGCGGCCGCAATTAAGATATGTCTTCCAATATTTTTAAACATTTTTCTCTCTTTTAATTAATGTCTATACTAGGTTATAATCATGTTAAATAAAAAAACAATACTTATTGTAAATTATTTTTCACAATTTTACCGCCAGATCTCGCCGCGCCTAATCCGTTTAGCCTAACGACGAATTTTCGCACTCCGAGAGAAATGTCGATTCAAAAATTTCGCGATGATTTTTAATGAAAATGGACGAGATTTTACCGAAAAAAACGCGCGTGTCTTTTATCGTTTACTTTTCCTTTAATATAACTAGAGCATAAATCGCGCAGGCCGCCATGAAAGTCAGCGGCGTCGCGGACAAAAGGGGAGAAATTTTAATCGCATGACTGAGAACAATTGGCGTCAGTCCTCCGAATATCGCCTGAGCCAAACTGAGCGACAATGAAACCGCCGTACACCTAACCTCGACGGGAAAAGCGTCGGAAAAAAATGCCGCCCGACTGGAATAATAGAATCCGATAAAGGCGCCATATATCAATTGCAGTCCCAACCAGTGGCCAAACGATTTAGCCGACGTCATGAACATCGGATAGGCGATTAAAGTCACTCCGATTATGCCGCAAATCATGAAGATTTTTTTACCATATCGATCCGCAAAATATCCGCCGATTAAAATGGCAATCGTCATGACCAAAGTAGAGTAAAAACTGCAGGCCGCCGCGTTTTCCTGCGACAAAATTTTATTGTCGATCAGGTAGTAGGGAAAAAAAGTCAGCAACGTATAAAATCCAATCGCGCTAAACGCCGTGATTGCCACGGTGCAACAAACTTCTTTTTTATAAATTCCCAGAGTTTTAAAAATTTGTCCGGCGGGTTTATTTTTAGAAACAGAAATATCATTGGGAACCAAAAATGCAAATGGAACAAGAAGAATGGCGAGCAAAAAAGGAATTCTCCAGCCGAATGAGTAAACCTCGCCGTCTGAAAAAAGTTTATGCAGAAAAACCAGCGACTGACTTCCCAGCAACACTCCGATCTGACTGCCGGCGTCTGAAAAACTCCCATAAAAACTGCGTCTATTGCTTGGCGCCTTTTCGACCAGATGCACCATTGCGGCGGTATATTCTCCGCCAAGGGATATTCCCTGCAAAGCCCTTAGAAAAACAAGTGAAATTGGCGCCCAAACGCCGATTTGACTATAGTTGGGAAGCAATCCCATACAGAACGTTGGAATAGCCATGAGCAAAATTGAAATGGAAATCGCCTTCTGCCTACCGAATTTGTCTCCGATTGGACCAAATATGACAGCCCCAAACGGGCGCATGAATAATCCGATAGATAGAGCGAGAAAACTTAATATTTCCTTGTAGGCCGCGTTTTCCATAGGAAGAAATTCTCCGGATAATACGTGCAAAAACGGCATAAATAATCCAAAATTATACCATTCTAGTACGTTTCCCAACGCTCCTATTGTGGATTCGTATTTTTTCAACTTTATTTTTAACACTTTATTACCCTAATTTCTGCAGAAATTTAAAAATTTCTCGCTGCGATGAGACTTTAGGTCAGAAATTTCGGAAAGTCCCAGCAGAGCTGTTTTTAACCTATCGCCAACGGATTTTATGGTTAACGCCGGATCTCTGTGAGCTCCGCCCAGGGGCTCTTCGATAACGTCGTCTATCATATTGAATTTGATCAAATCCTGCGCCGTAAGCTTTAATGCACCGGAAGCGTCGGGCGCCTTTTCCGGATCGCGATATAAAATAGAGGCGCATCCCTCCGGAGAAATAACCGAATATATGGAATTCTCCAGCATTAAAATTGTATTGGCCACGGCGAGCGCAACGGCTCCTCCGGATCCGCCTTCTCCTATTATCGTAGCGATTATAGGATTTTTAAATTGCAAAGATCGCTCTATACATCTGGCGATGGCTTCCGCTTGCCCTCTTTCTTCAGCGCCGACTCCGGGATACGCTCCGGCGGTGTCGACGAAAGTAAGCACCGGAAGTCTGAATTTGTCGGCGATATCCATAATACGGCGCGCTTTGCGATATCCCTCCGGATGGGGCATGCCAAAGTTATGCTTCAGACGATCCTCCGTATCGGTTCCTTTCTCATGGCCGATGACGGCCACCGCAATTCCTTTAAATTTCCCTATGCCGGCGGTGATCGCCAAATCATTTCCGAACAATCTATCCCCCGCAAGAGGAATAAAATCGTCCAGCAGCGCATTAATATAATCCGCGGTATGAGGACGCTCCTGATGGCGAGCCACCATAACCTTCTGCCAGGGCGATAATTCCGCATATATACGCCTCAGCAACTTTTTCTTTTTATTTTCCAGGCGTTTTACATCTTCTATTATGCTTAAATCGCCGGTATTCAGATTTTTAAGCTCTTTTATTTTCGAATCCAACTCGAAAATAGGTTTCTCAAAATCAAGTATTATCATACAAACTCCGTTGGGATAATATATATTAGGCCATTCAAGATAACAATAGATAACATGGCCGCGCAGCCGCTCATTGATTTTTAGTTTTCAGGAATTACTCCAATAAAGACTTTAAACGACGACGTTTGGAGCGGGATTTTGCATATACGGCCTCCATTCTTATTTGAGTTTCCGGCGCAGATTTTTTATGACCGAGAGCCGCCATCATAAACTCTCGCCAAGCAATGGCCGGCAAAACTCCTCCGGTGATTTTTTGATTCATGGGACTGTTATCGTCGTTACCGATCCAAACTCCAGTAACCAGAGGGCCGGCAAATCCAATAAAACTGGCGTCTCGACTATCGTTGCTGGTGCCGGTTTTTCCATAACAATCGACGGGAATTTTCGCTCGTTTTCCCGTTCCGTGTTCCATAAGAGCTTTCATCATGATTTTCATTTTTTCGCTATCCCCGCGGGATATCGCTCTAACGCTCTTTTTTTGATGGGCGCGATAGAGAACTTTTCCCTTCTGCGTCCTGATGCTGATTATTCCAAACGGAGACATTTTTATGCCGTCGTTCATGGCGGCGCCGTAGGCGGAGGTCATTTCCAGTAGATTAACTCCGCCGGCCCCCAATGCCGAAGCGAAATTTCTTCCGATTTCACTTGTAATTCCAAGCCGTTCGGCAACGTTAATGATTGCATTCATGCCAACTTTCTGGGCAAGTCTGACGGCGCAAGTGTTAATGGATTTCACAAAAGCCTCTAAAAGAGTAACGCTGCCAACGCTTTTATGGTGATAATTCTTCGGAGACCAATTGCCAATGGTAATGGGCATGTCGCTAACGTTATCATAAATATCCATACCGTTTTCTAAAGCCGCGAGAAATACAAAATATTTAAAGGCAGATCCAAAAGATCGTAAAGCAAGAGCTCGGTTATACTGACTCGTGCTGTAAGTGTGCCCTCCGACCATAGCCCGAACGGCGCCCGTTTTATCCAAAGCCACCAGAGCCATTTGGCTGGCTCCATTTTTAAATCCATGCTCGTTGAGGACCCTTCTTATAATGTAGGTGGCGTTTTTTTGCAGTTTAGAATCCAGCGTAGTCCTGACGACGAGATCTTCATCGCCTATGCCCGCCAATTCCTGCACCTGCTCCAAAGACCAATCGGTGAAATAGCGATTTTCATCCATGGGAATGGACAGTCGACTCAATCTTTCTTTTTCCAACAGAGCTTCCTTCATATCATTTTCCGAGATATATCCGGATTCCGCCATACTGGCCAACACTAAAGCGGTTCTATCATCGGATTTATCCGCGTTATAAAAAGGAGAATATGCGGCCGGAGATTTCAGAACTCCAGCCAACTTCGCGGCCTCGTATAGAGTTAATTGAGTAGCTTTTTTACCGAAAAATCTATAGGCGGCGGCGTCGATTCCATAGGCGCCTCCGCCAAAATAGACCCTATTGAGATAAATGGACAATATCTGCTTTTTACTAAATTTTCTTTCCAGCCAGAGAGCAAGAATCAACTCCTGAATCTTTCTCTTTAGGGCTTTACTCTGGGACAGAAATAGATTTTTCGCCAACTGTTGCGTAAGCGTTGATCCGCCCTGAACAATGCGGCGATTTACGATGTTCGTCCACATAGCCCGAGCAATTCCCAATAAATCTACTCCACAATGTTGGTGGAAGCGGCGATCTTCGATGGCAATGACGGCGTTTCCAACGTATTTTGGCAGTTGATCGACTTTCACAACGTTGCGAAACAGATCTCCATAGGCGGCGATGCTCTCGCCGTCGTAGGATTCAAAAATTATACTGGCGCGCCGTCCTTTGGTCTCGAGATTATCAAGATCCGGCATGTCGTGAATGCAAAATAAAAATACAAAAAATCCAATTACAAAAGAAAATATTACGGAAGATATTAGAAAATTATAAAATCTACGACGACTTCCGGAAAATAATTTCCTTTTTTTGCGGGACATTACACATCCAAATTAACAACATTTAGCGCATTTTCCTGTATGAAATCACGACGCGGTTCGACGACTTCTCCCATCAGGGTCGAAAAAATTTCGTCCACCTCCTCCAGATGCGAAAATTTCACCTGCATGAGCACTCGGGCATTGGGATCAATGGTAGTTTCCCAGAGTTGCTCGGGATCCATTTCCCCAAGACCTTTATAGCGATTGAGAGTTATCCCCTTTCTGGCGGCGGCCATAAATTTATCAAAAAAATCTATCGGCGATTTTACCGTTATTGTCGCTTCCTTCATTTTCAACTCGGCAAACCCACGAGAAAATGAGGAAAAAATGTCCAATTCATTGGAGAGAGATTGTATTTCGTGCAACTCAAAAATCCCCTTTGAAACCTCGAACGTTTCGGCGACATTTCTCAATATTTTGCTAAAAATATAGCTACTCCCGTTGTCCTCCGCGTTCCATTCGCCGTTGTCGACTCTTTTTAGATAATCGCATACGGCGGCTTTATCCTGATTATGCATAAATTCCAGCAGCAATAATCCTTCGAGTAGAGTCGCGTTATTTATTTTATTATTGACGTGCGAGACGGCTTTTTTTATTTTTTCCGCCTGCGTAACAAAATGACGAATGTCGTTGGAGGAAATTACTTCTCCGTCAAACAATTTTAGCGACGCGGTCGGCACGGCGGAATCCAGCAGATAGTCCTCGAGAGCCTTTTCATCCCTAATGTAAACTTGAGAAGCGCCGCGTTTCACTCTGTAAAGCGGAGGACGGGCAATGTAGAGATATCCTTTTTCTATGATGGGTTTCATATGTCGAAAAAAGAAAGTCAATAGCAGAGTTCTAATGTGACTGCCGTCGACGTCGGCGTCCGTCATGATAATGATCTTATGATATCGAGCTTTATCCACATTGAAGTCTTCGCCGATTCCGGTTCCAAGAGCCGATATCAACGTACCTATGTCCGGCGAAGTTAGAATTCTATCAAAGCGAGCCCGTTCCACATTTAAAATTTTCCCGCGCAGCGGCAATATCGCCTGAGTGCGACGGTCTCGTCCCTGTTTGGCAGATCCGCCGGCGCTATC
>JAISMI010000062.1 GCA_031276835.1 Holosporaceae bacterium
TTTTTCAAAATTGCGTTCAATTGCGAGAGGATTTTGCGCATGCAGGCGACTAAAGCCACCATTTTTCTTTTATTCTCCGCTATTTTTTTCTCGTATATGACAACTCATGCGCATAAAAATAACCAACCGTCAGGTTAAATGCTGTTTAGTATATTTTATTCGAATTAAAACCATTCCTTCAGAAAGAAGTAAAAGATTACGAGTTTGAATTTCAATTACATCGCTTTTCAGAAGGGAAGTTTGTGGAACTTACTCTCTTTTGTTATCCAAAAGAGTTGATTACTTAGCAATCCATTAAGCGCTATGATTCCAACCCAATATCATCCTCAAGTCTAATGCCGTAATCGTATCTATGTGGATCTGCGAAAAGTAGTTATCATTACATATTTAATTTACTTTTCAATTTCCTTATGTATTTATAAAATGCGTCTTCTTTTTCTGTAATTTCAAGATATTTATCCCCAAAAATACATTCGTTCATAAATTCGTCAAAAGACATTGCTAATACCATGTACATCCTATACAGTCCATCAAAATCAGGATATGGCAAATACGCGATATTGAAGCCAATATCATATTCATCTTTGGGAACTTCAGTAAAAAAATCTGACGGAACATTTTCCTTTCCTATTCCGACAAATTGTATTACTTGTCCTTTTTCATCTAAAAAAATATAGTCGCCGCTACTAATACACCCAATCGGAAGTAACCTATTGTTGGGAAACATTTTATCTATTTTTTTGATATTATAAAATAGGCTATTTTCATCTTCCCCCGCTTCCGTATAGGGCAAAAAAATATCAAAATCGCCTAAAAATGGACAATAATGATTCGTCAAAAAATATCAATACTCATTCGAATGCATGTTGTATTTTTTTTGCAACCTTAATATTGATTTTTGAATTGCTTCATTTTTTTCATTCTTAAAATCTTGCCACAATGATAAATCTATAAACAAATCACAAGCCAATTGATGATTAAGAGAACAATCACATTCTAGTTGTTGTAGTATTTTTTCATATAGTTTCACAATAATTCTCCAGTTTCTTTCACTTTGAACTTTACATTCACCTGAGTTCCCTGTGTTTTTCAAGGGATGGAGTTAAAGTTGATATTTTTGCTATCAAAAACAATCTCTAACAAACTTATGATTTGCGAGGTTATTTTACTATTCCAACTCCGCGTCCCCAGAGAATATAATGTTCGCCTCTATCTCCTCCTGTTTTTTTAGTGTTGACTCCTCCGGAGAAGAGACCTTTTATGAAGGCGCTGGAAAACTTATAACTGCAGACAAATGTGATAACAAACACCGTTCCCGACGGAGTAGAATTTGCGTTCAAATACGAGGCTGTTTGGCTGGCGCTGAAGGCATGATTCGACGTCAAAAGGGCGTCGTTTTTATCCGAATCAAGAAATGAAATGGAATTGACGCTTCCGGCGACAATTTGGGAATGATCCGTCGCGCTTGCAGGATACGCTATTTCTTCTCCTCCATAAGGGGAAGTGGCGCACATGGCGGCCAAATCAGTATACATTCTGATCCAGTATCTGATATTATCTGCCGGAATAAATGTCGGCCGATGTTTGGCGATAATAGCGGAGATATTGCTTACTTTTTTGTTTACTGCGAAATCAAATGTCGCTTCGCTGGTGATTATGTCAATAGCCGTTTGGGTTAGGTTGATTTTCATTAATTCCAATATGAAAAATACCAGGTAGCAAATTATCGGAAGAGTAATGGCGGCTTCTATGGCTAGGGATCCCTTGGAAATCGATTTAGACCGAGGTTGAGTAAAATAATCGAATATAGTAGCAATACGTTGAATAATTGAATTCTTAGGGGATTTTTCCCGACAAGATTCAACATCATCTTTGAGCATACCGCCACTCCAAAAAAATTTTCGAACTATTATGGAATTATAAATACTAATAATTCATTAATAAAGACTAATGATTAACGTATCGGAATAAAAATAAAAATTTGCGTTTGCGCTTGAAAGAATGCAAATTTAGATTAATAATGGCGGCGGAATCTCGCCGATTTGATCGGATTAATCATTGGGGCGATTAGGGGATTGTATTCAATATTTTTGCATTCAAAGTGGTCGTGTGAATTATCATGAAAATTAAAGGGAACTGGGATTTATCGTCGCGAATGTGGCTTAACCGCCAAATTAACGATCCCTACGTTAAGCTGGCGCGCCGGAATGGATATCGTTCCAGAGCGGCGTTTAAGTTGCTGGAGATGGACGATAAATTTCATCTGATAAAAAACGCCAAGCGCATTATAGATTTGGGAGCGGCTCCAGGCGGATGGAGTCAGGCGCTGTCTCAAAGGTCGTCGGACAAGGCAAAAATATTGGCCGTAGATCTTTTACCCTTTGATTCATTGGATAAAGTCGATCAATTTTGTATGGATTTTGAGGATGAAGACGCTCGTCGGAAGATAATGGATCACATGGGAGGACGGGTCGATTTAATCGTGTCGGATATGGCGCCGCCCGCCGTCGGACACGCCCAGACGGATCATGCGCGAATCATGAGGTTGGTCGAAAGCGCCCGTTCGTTTGCTCTGGAAGTTCTCGAAAAAGGAGGGACCTTTGCGACAAAGATTTTTCAGGGAGGTAGAGAAAAATTTCTTTTGGAGTCCATGAAAAAAGAATTTCAAAAAGTTTGCTTTTTTAAACCAAAATCCAGTAGAAGTCTATCGGCGGAAATTTATATCGTAGCGATGGGATTAAAGAAATGAAACTGGAAACTCGCGTTCAGGCCGGCATTGAAATGTTGGATTTATTTTTTTTGTCGCGGGCTCCGTTCGATATTATCATGGCTAAATTTTTTAAGAGCAATAGGTGGATAGGCAGCCACGATCGTCGGGAGATTGCAGAATTTTCCTATTCTATATTTAGGAATTTTGAGAAATTAAAATTTCTTGCGTCCGCCGTTACCTCCAATTTTGGTAGATTTTATGCGCTAGCTTTTTTAAAGGCGGAAAACGGTCTATCGGCGCAAAAAATCGAGGAAATATTTTCCGGAAAGCGGCATGCTCCGTCGAAATTAACCGATTTCGAGAGAAAATTTATAAAATCGCTGGATAGAAAAAGCGATTTTCCGGAAAACGCTAAACTTAATTATCCGGAATGGATGGCGCCGCTGCTGAAAAGATCGTTTAATTCCGACGAGCTGGCGGACGAAATGTTGGCGCTGGGAGAAAAAGCCTTCGTCGATATGCGGGCGAACACGCTTAAATCCTCCAAAAGCGAAGTAAAAAAGATGCTCATGGATTCCGGTTTTCAAGTGGAGGATTGCCGGTATTCTCTAAATGGAATCAGACTGTTGACGGGACGAATCGGAAGAAATCATCAAGTCGTTGCCAATGGATTGGCGGAAATTCAAGACGAAGGATCTCAGCTGGTGGCCGAAGCGTGCGCCGCGGCTCCAGGGGACACCGTCGTGGATTTCTGCGCCGGAGCCGGAGGGAAAACGCTGGCGATTGCGGCGACGATGGAAAATAAAGGACGTATTTTTGCCCTTGATAAATATTATGAACGTCTGAAAAATGCGAAAATTAGATTCCGTAGAGCAAATGCGAATAATGTGATTTGTCTGCCGCTCGTCGGAAAATGGCTGAAGCGACACGCCGGATGTGCGGATATTGTTTTGGCGGACGTTCC
>JAISMI010000063.1 GCA_031276835.1 Holosporaceae bacterium
CAAAAAATCTAAGAACGAACTTCATCAATTGATCCATTTATCATTTCTTAGAAAGAACAGCGCCGTGTTTTTGGAGGTGTTCATCACCAAAATCGTTGTAATCAAAGGAAGAAGAGTCGCTACAATTGCATATTTTACGGTATTCACGTCCAATATTTCCGACGAAGATATAAAGGCGACGCCTCCAATCGTGAGAAAACTACAAAAAATCGATATTAACGACGACTTGCATCCAACTGCGAAATAATATCGCTTAAACTGGGCCGCTATATAGGAATTGTTCGCTCCGATTAGCTGTAAAATTTTTACGGTGTTCTGATGCACCTCCAAGGTTTTTTTGGTTATAAAAATCACGGTCGCGCCAACGGTTGCAAAAATTAAAATCGCCAAAATCATGGCAAAACCAAACAAACCATTGCTGATTTTCATTATCGGCGCATACCAATTGGCGTGATCGTGTATTCGCACTCCTTGGGATATTTTAGATAATTTTTCAGTCAACAGCAGGAGATCGATCTTGGCGTCCTTATCCGTCTCCACGTCAAATATAACCGGAAAAGGAAAATCGTCCGGAATAGCCGTACTGCTGAGCCAAGGTTCCAATATTTTCAAGACATCCGTTTCCCGTAATTTCCTAACGGACTTTATTCCCTCCGTTGATTTTATGATTTTTATAATTTCTTCATTCTGTCTATCCGTAAGCGACTCGTTGGCGCCGGTCATATTGGACTGGAATTCAACCGTAATGCGACCGGTTAGCGCGTCTTTCCAACCGGAAGTAAGATTGTGGGTAAAGAGTCCGCTTATCAGGGCAATTGTCACCGAATACATTAAAAAACCAATGATAAACGGCAAAAATTTATTTGATTTATCACTGCTAAAATCAAAATCATAGTTCAGATTAAAATAAAATTCGCCGGAAGAAAATTTCATAACGCATTGTCCCATTTAGTTTGATTTCCGTCGGTGATACAACCATTTTCGATATGTAATTCGTTATAGTGGAACGTGTCCACGAACTGTCTGTAATGGGTCGCGACAACGACGCAGGTTCCCATTTTATGCATGCCGTAGAAAAGACTCATGAGTTTATTAGCTATCGTTTCGTCGACGTTGCCGGTCGGTTCGTCCGCCAAAAGGATATCCGGACGCGTAATCACAGCTCGAGCAATGGCGACTCTCTGTTTTTGTCCTCCGGATAGAGTATCCGGTCGAGCGTTAAAGCAATTTCCCAGTCCGACCCAATCGAGAATTTCTTTTGCCTGATGCTCCCGACGCCTCGGTTGCTCTCCAACGACCTTAAGGGGCAGCGCCACATTCTCCAGAACCGTAAGATGATTTAAAAGATTGAAATCCTGAAACACAACTCCCATGCGTTGTCTTAATTTACATTGCTCTTCCTGGGAAATTTCCGAGACGTCTTGACCAAAGATCTTCAATTTTCCAGACGAATGCCTAATGCCCATGTAAAGTAGACGCATTAACGAAGTTTTACCGGCTCCGCTGGCGCCGGTAAGAAAATGAAACGATCTCTTATGTAAAGACAGCGAGATGTTTTTTAAAACCGGAGCGCCATCACCGTAGTGAAGCATAACTTTACTCAGCATAACAATGGGCTCTTCTTTAGGCATGCTAACTCCGAATTGTCATATTCCACAAGACATTATCATAGGAATCAATGCAGATCAAATGCTCTGGATTAATTCATAAAAATACAGAAGACAAGCGTCTTACCTCAAAATACTGGCAAAACCTTTCGCGCAGAATTAACGAATTGATTTTTCAATTTTTGCGCTTCGCGCGTGGAAAAAATTCATTGCGGCGCGGAATTCCCAATGGAATTTAGTATGCCGTTTATGAAAGCGACTTCGCTCTTTTCGAAAAAAGATTTTGAAATTTCTATGTACTCGTTAAATACGACGTTAGCTGGAATATCTTTGAAATATAGGAGTTCTGCGGCTCCTAATCTTAGAACGGACTTCATCACGTTGTCCAATCTGCCGAATTTCCAGTTATCTGAGAGATTTTTTGAAATTATTTCATCGATTTCCGGCAAATTATCTTCAATGATTTTGATCAGCCGCAGAAAAAAATCTCCGTCCATTTCGGATATGGAAATGTTTTCCGTAATAAAAATTTCGCCGCGGCCGTTGAATTCAGCCGCGATTGTCCCCATCGTGCAGCCGGTAATGCCGGCGCGATAAACTGTTTGCACGGCGCAAAATCTGGCCATGCCGCGCAATCCGCTTTTAGATTTGTTATCCTTTGCCATATTTTTCCTAACTTATTCGTAAAGCGGAAATTTTCTGCATAAACTCAACGTTTCCGCTCTTACTTCCTTTTTTACCGTTTCATACTCTGATTTTCCATAATTTGAAAGTACTCTATGGATTAAGTCCGCTATTTTTTTGAATTCGTCTACTCCCATGCCTCTGGTGGTCATGGCGGCGGATCCTATTCTTATGCCGGAGGTCTGGGACGGAGGTAATTTATCCAATGGAATTGCATTTTTATTACAGGTGACGCCCGCTTCTTCCAGCTCGACTTCGGCAATTTTTCCGGTAATTGAGAGCCCGCCGACGTCCACAACAGACATATGAGAGTCTGTTCCTCCAGAAATTATGTTCATTCCGTGTTCCTTAAGGCGAGCGGCCATAGCGATGGAGTTTTCCAGAACGTTTTGGGCATATTTTTTGAACTCCGGTTGCAACGCCTCTCCGAACGCGACCGCCTTTGCGGCTATGGTATGCATTTGCGGGCCTCCCTGTACTCCTGGAAATACGGCGCTGTTCACTTTTTTGGCTACGACTTCGTCGTTGGTCAGAATAATACCGCCTCGAGGTCCTCTTAAAGTTTTATGAGTCGTTGAAGTTACTACGTGGGCATGATCAATCGGAGACGGATAAAGTCCGGCCGCAATTAATCCGGCGTAGTGGGCAACGTCGGCGAACAAATAGGCACCAACGGAATCGGCAATTTCCCTGAAACGCGCAAAATCTATCTTACGCGAATAGGAGGAGGCGCCGGCCAAAATAATTTTTGGTCTGTGCTCGGCGGCCAATCGTTGCGCCTGATCGTAGTCTATGATTCCGTTCTCATCCACTCCGTAGTTTGTGGCGTTGAACCATTTTCCCGAAATAGTGGGAGAAGAGCCGTGGGTCAAATGTCCCCCCATCGCCAATCCCATTCCAAGAATTTTATCTCCAGGCTGGGCGAGGGCATAGAAAACCGCTAGGTTAGCCTGCGCTCCCGAATGAGGCTGAACGTTGGCAAATCGACAATTGAACAATTTACAAATTCTTTCGACGGCTATTTTTTCGGCAATGTCCACGAATTTACATCCGCCGTAATATCTCTTGTCCGGATACCCTTCGGCATACTTATTGGTCATCACGCTTCCAAGAGCCCTAAGAACTTCTTTGGATACAAAATTTTCCGATGCGATGAGTTCTATTTGATTCCGTTGTCTTTGCAATTCATCGGCTATTGCTCCAAATATTTCGTCGTCCATTCGTTCTTTCCTCTCAATATCGTCATAAAAGTATATCACAATTGCCAGCGGCTTCCACTGAATTGTTATTGGACGGGATAAGGAGCGGTATTGCGCAAACGATTTATTTCAACTTAATTTGAGATATTATATTTAGACGCAACGCCGACTTTCAATAGGATCGTTAGTTGGGATTGCCTTATAAATATAGAAAATTGATCAAGAAAGCGCTGATTTTTTAGGCGCTAATGGAGAAAATTTTTTGAAGAGATCGAAGTATATTAAATTTTCGGAAATTTGAGGAATTTTATGGAGTAATTTCTATGCTTATAGGGCAATCCCGTTAGTTGAATCGCAAAAATATCAACTCTAGATTTTTTTAACAAAGAAATCAGAACCTTGTCGGTTATGCACGGTACTGGACTTATCAAAATTGAGGCCTAACCTCCTGGAAAGCCAAAGTTATTTCAGCGCGAAAACGCGAAGAGGTCGATTGAAACGCCGCTATCTGATCG
>JAISMI010000011.1 GCA_031276835.1 Holosporaceae bacterium
TTTTGAAATGCATCGGTCGGAATGTTATATTCTATCATGCTGTATAAATCCTTTTTCTCTGAAACTCTAAGAGTTATACAGCTATTCCAAATAAATTAAAATTTCCTAACGAAACCTAATATTATATAAGGCATTGTGGAGAAAATAGCAAGTTTTTTGTGGCGGCGTTGTGGCGTTTTTTCTATTTGCATAGGGCGAAAGGCGTTAGTTTTAATAAAAAGCAATATATCAAAAAACATTGATTTTTCAGAGCGTGAGTGCCATATATAAGTTTATGGGAAAACCTATACTGTCGCCCTTTCACGGCGGCAACGCGGGTTCGAATCCCGCTGGGGACGCCATGTTTTCGGTTGGTCTCGCGGCGTTAGGAAAAAATATTTTTATGGAAGATGATTGCTTTTATGGACGCAGTATTTTGTGTACAATGCTGCAATCGTTGTTGACTTATGTTCTTTGGTGATTAAATCTTTTGTGGTTACATTGTTGTGCGTGTGTTATCAATCATTACAAAGACGTAGGTTAACAACGATCTTGGTCTATTGGAGTGAATTATGTCTGTTGATATTTCGGAAATAGCGCCCTATAATTTTTCCGTAATAGAGCCTAAATGGCAAGATTTTTGGTTAAAAAACGATTCGTTTCGTACGGATTGCAATTCGTCAAAGAAAAAATACTATGTGCTGGAGATGTTCATGTATCCGTCTGGGAAAGTGCACATTGGCCACGTTCGAAACTACGCCATAGGCGATGCAATTGCCCGTTTTAAGAGAGCCGGCGGGTTTTCAGTTCTGCATCCCGTCGGATGGGACGCCTTCGGACTTCCGGCGGAAAACGCCGCTCTCAAACAGGGGGGGCGTCCCCAGGATTGGACCTATAAAAATATTGAAATTATGAAAAAGCAACTGCTATCTCTCGGATTTTCCTACGATTGGAAACGGGAGTTTGCCACTTGCGACGAAAAATATTATAAATTTCAGCAGAAAATTTTTCTTGCTTTCTACAAAAATGGATTAATCTATAGAAAAAAATCAGAAGTAAATTGGGATCCGGTGGATAATTGCGTGCTGGCAAACGAGCAGGTTATCGGCGGTCGCGGCTGGAGATCCGGAGCTCCCGTGGAGAAAAGAAAACTCTCCCAATGGTTTTTGAAAATAACGGATTTTGTCGACGAACTATTGGACGGACTGGATCATCTGGAAGGATGGCCGGAAAAAGTGAAGATCATGCAGCGTAATTGGATAGGAAGATCCGAAGGATGCTCCATTGATTTCAAAACCGACGACGGAGATGAAATTGTCGTGTTCTCAACCCGTCCGGAGACTATTTTTGGGGCGACATTTCTGGCTATTTCTCCGGATCATTCGCTGGCGACAAAATTGGCTTCCGGAAACGAAAAAATAAAGTCGTTCGTCGAAAAATGCAAAAAAGGATCGGTGGCGCAGGAATTTTTAGATAGGCAGGAAAAATTAGGAATGGATACGGGATTAACGGTTAATCATCCGTTTTTGGATAAAAAACTTCCGGTTTACATAGCAAATTTCGTCCTCATGAATTACGGGACCGGCGCCATTTTCGCTACTCCCGCTCACGATGAAAGAGACTACGAATTCGCCGTCAAGTACGACTTGCCCATTGAACGGGTCATGGTCTCTACCGCAGACGGCGACGAATTGCCTCAAGTCGACGACGGAATTCTCGTCAATTCAGATTTTCTAGACGGATTGAATGTCGCCGAAGCCAAGGAGGCCGTTATTCGCCGTTTATGCGAAATGGGAATCGGCAAGCGCGAGGTGTTTTTTAGACTTTTAGATTGGGGAATTTCAAGACAAAGATATTGGGGATGCCCAATTCCTATGGTTCATTGCGATAAATGCGGAGTCGTTCCCCTTGAGGAGAAAGATTTACCGGTTTTACTTCCCCGAGACGCGACTTTTTCCGGCGTCGGAAATCCGCTGGAAAAACACGAGGTCTGGAAGCGCGTTAAATGTCCGTGTTGCGGCCGCGACGCCGTTCGAGAGACCGATACCCTCGATACATTTTTTGATTCTTCCTGGTATTTTTTGCGTTTCTGCGTAAACGATCGGGAAAATGAAAATCTTCTGGAGAAAAAAGACGTTTCTCAATGGATGCGAGTGGATCAATATATTGGGGGAATCGAGCACGCCGTTTTGCATCTTTTGTACGCAAGATTTTTCTCCAAGGCGCTTACGAGATGCGGGTTTGTGGACGTGTCGGAACCGTTTGAGAATTTATTTACTCAAGGCATGGTCTGCAATGTCGCCTATCGCAAAGAAAACGGCGATTGGTTGTTTCCGGAAGAAGTTCAAAAAAGATCCAACGGCGAATACGAGGTCATAGCCACCGGCGAAAAGGTCGTCGTTGGAGGCGTCGAAAAAATGAGCAAATCAAAGAAAAATGTCGTGGATCCGGACGCCATTATAAAAAACTACGGAACAGACGCTCTGCGATTGTTTGTGGTTTCCGACACTCCTCCAGATAAAGATTTTTTGTGGTCGGACGAAGGACTGGAGGGATGTTGGAGATTCGTCAATCGAGTATGGCGTTTGTTTGTGTATGCGCAGTCGCGTGGAATTTGCGCAAAAAAATGCCAACGGGACGTTGAGATCGATACCCTAGATCCGGCCGTCCAAAAATTGTATAAGGATTTTCATCGAACGATAAAAAATGTCTCCGATTCTCTGGAGGAAAGATCCATGAACAAAGTTGTCGCCTTCATAAGAGAGTGCGTAAACTCTTTATATTCGTTTCTTGAGCAAATCAAAAACAACGAGACGGTTTTTTCCCTTATGATTCGCGATCTGATAAAATTATTGGCTCCCATCGCTCCGCACATCTGTGAAGAAGCGTGGAGTATGCTGGGATTTGAGGGATTGGTTTCGGATAGTAATTGGCCCGTATACCAGAAGGAATATCTAGAAGTTTCCACCATTGATCTGCCGATACAAATTAATGGGAAATTTCGCGGAATCGTCGCCGTAGGCGTCGACGACGACGAAGAGGTCGTTTGGGAGAAGGCTTTACAATTGCCGTCGGTGCAGAGCGCCATGGCTGGAAAGTCGCTGAAAAAGAAAATTTTTGTAAAAGGAAAAATAATAAATTTTGTTTTATAAGTATCTTATTTTTTTAATATGCGCTGGATGTTCCGTAAGTCCGTTGCATGACGGCGGATCGTTGAAGGCGAATAACATAGACGTCGACGTAATCGCGGAGCGCGACGGACAGATTCTGCGCGGTTTCGTCGTGGATTCTTTGCGGGATTTGAGTTTTGCAAAGGAAAAGTATCGTCTGACAATTTCGCTGACATATGTCGAGAAACCTTTCGCAATTGCAACCGACGGAAACGCTAAACGGGTTAGTTTATCGTACGTGGCCAACGTCGTTTTAAAAAATCATAGGGAAGAGGTCGTATTTACGCGACCTGTTTCCGTCCACGCCAGTAGTAATATTTCAAGCGCGCAGGGGGAAGCGATTCTCTCCTTGTACGGACGCGACAATGGCGCGCTGCTGAAGGAATTAGGCCGTAGAATTTTGGAGAGTTTAAAGGTGTTTTTATCCAATGAAAGTTGATTTTAAAAATATAAACGCAAATCATATAAAAGCGGGAAGCATTTTCTACCTGTACGGAAATTATAAAAAGACGTTTGATGTGTTTTGCAATTTTGTTTGCGCTGAACTGAGGAAAAAATCTCAAAATATCAAGGTTCATTTCTGTTCCGTCTCCGAGAGTTTGCAAATTATAAATGAGCAATGCGATTTATTTGGGATGGAGATGGATTGCTTTTTCATAAAGAACGTCGAAGACCAGCATTTGGAAAAAATCTCCAAATTTTTCAATGAAAAAAACAGCGTTTTTGTATTGGAAAGCGGAAACTACATAAAATCCAAAAAAATCACCGATTATTTCTTAAAGAGCGAAGCCATATCTGTGGCCTCGTTTGCCAACGACGCGACTTTGCATTCGTTGTGCAGAATGATTTTTCCCAATATTTCTCAGATTGCGTGCGATGAAATTGTGAAAATTATCGACAACACCGACGAAGAGCTTTACTCGGTTTTTTTGAAAATATCTCTACTGCTGGACGGTCGCAATTGGGAAGATTTGAAAAGCTACGCAGTTCATAAACGATCGCTGTTGGGCGGATTGGATCTCATTCCTTTGATTAGATTTTTACTGCAGACGGTTATGCGGGAAAGAATTCTAAAATCGGCGAATTTTTCTAAAATCAGCATAGGGAATAGGGACGCGATTCATCACCTTTTGAATGCGGAATTGATGCAAAAATTTGGATCGGAAATAAGTAAAAGTTACGTCTATCATAAGCTGATTACCGATCAAAATTGAATTATTTTCAGCAGATTATCGATTTCTTTTCGAGAGGCGCGGACGACGTCTCCAGGTTTTAGATCGCCGAGGGTAAATGGTCCATAACTTATTCTGATCAATCGGTTTACGATACAGCCGACGTATTCCATTATTTTCCTGATTTCTCGATTTTTCCCCTCGCTCAACGTCGCCGTGATCCAGGAATTGGCGCGGCCGCCGTCGGCGTTGACGACTACGTCGACCGATCCATATTTTATGCCGTCGACGGTTACTCCGTTTTTTAATTGGCGGATTTTTTCCTCCGTTAGATTTCCGAAAATTCTTCCGCGGTATGTTCTTTTCAATCCGGTGCTTGGAAGCTCGAGTTTTCGGGCCAGATCTCCGTTGTTGGCGAACAGAAGAAGCCCCTCGGAGTTGTAGTCCAATCTTCCGACGTAGAGTAGTCTATGTTCGGCGATATTCGGAAAAAAATCAAAAACCGTTCTGCGATTTGTTTCGTCGCTTTTGGCGGTGATCACTCCTTTGGGTTTATGAAATTTCCAGATAATTATTTCTTTTGATTTTTTGCCGATTTCTTTGCCGTCGATTGTTATTTTCGACTGATCTGTAACAAAAAAAACCGGAGTTTTGACGACCTCGCCGTCGACTGCGACCCGTCCGGTTTCTATCAATTTTTCGGCTTCTCGTCGGGACGCAATTCCGCTTTCGGCTATTTTTTTAGCGATTCTGACGGCGGAGGTCAAGATCAGTATCCGGTCATTATTCGATCCACCAGCTGTTGAGTCGTGGGGATGAAATTATTCGCGTAAAAGGGATCTTCTCCGAAACGATATGCCGAATGTCCCGCGAATATCAAACTGGCGTCAAGATCTCCTCCGTGCGCCGCCGCCTGTAGGCTTTTTTGTATGCAAAAACTTCGGGGATCTGGAATTTTCCCCAACGATCCTCCATTCTGACACCAGCTGCTGAAACGACACGCGCTCAAACAGCCGCAGCAGCTTCTTTGGTCGCTCAAAATTCGCTTGGACTGCTCCGGAGTCGCGAAAATAACAGTTTGGGAAGGGGTCGACATCGCCGCGGAAAATCCATTTTTAATCCAGGAATTTACTTCTTCGCTTCGGGAGACGTCGATGGATACTTCTCTTCCCGACGCAATGATTTTTAGAGGAGAATCTTCAACAATATCCACCTGACGATCTTGTAATTCCAGTAAATCCGTCAGCATTTTATTGCCGATGGCCGACGAATAAAATCCCGTCGGACTTAGGGGAGTTAATTTCACGTCTCCTTTTTTCAGAGACATTAACTTCGGCTGCCAGGTTTTGGCCACCGGACATTCGGTCGTTAAAATTGAGCGGGTTCCGAATTGAAAAGCCGTTAAACCCAATTCTTTGTTGTCGACATAGTCCTCCCATTCGGAAAGCCACCAGACGCCGCCGGCGATGATTATGGGAGTAGTCTGCAGAGAGAAATTGTCCATAGTTTTTCGCAATTCCACAAGACGCAGATATGGATTGAGCGGTTTTAGCGGATCTTCCGCGTTGGATAATCCGTTATGCCCTCCGGCGAGCCATGGATCTTCATAAACGACTCCGCCGAGAAAATCGCGCGCCTTCTTGAATGATCTTCGGAATAGCGCTGAAAACGCTCTTGCGGAAGATACTATCGGATAGTAATAAACTCCAAATTGAGAGGCGATTTCTCCCAGATTGTAGGGCATGCCGGCTCCGCAGACTATCGCGTGGACGCAGCCCTTGGCTCCCTCGAGAATTCGAAAGAGAATTTCTTCGCAGGCGCCCATTTCCCACAGGACGTTCATATGAATTCGGCCTTTTCCATTTGATCTTTCTCGGGCGATTTTCGCCTGAGCTATGCCGCCGGCGACGGCATAGTCGATCAACTCCTGCCGGCGCTCCAAACGAGACCTTCCGCGATAAATTTGGGGAATGATTTTTCCGTTTTCATCATAGGAATCGGCGTTTACGGCGGAAAACGTCCCGACTCCTCCGGCGGAAGCCCATGCTCCGCAGGTCTCTCCGGTAGAAATAGAAATTCCCTTTCCGCCTTCTACCAGTGGCAACACTTCAACTCCAGAAATTTTTACAAGATCCAACTTTAACACGCATACTCCTAAACTTTAGCGAGGCCTATATTAATATAATATTAACCGAATTACATCATAAAATTAGACGCCGTCGGAAAAATAAGACCGCTCTCTGTTCGGTTCTTCTGTATTTTAGATATTTTTGGACGAAAAAAGAGAATCAATTTGCCGCGCTTCCAAAATAAAAAACTTCCATTATTTTATAATTTATGCCATGAATATTACTAGGTTGAGTGTTTTTACTGTGAAGAAAATAGTTCTGGGTTTTATTCTACTTTTTGGAGGATCTCAGGCGAAATATAACGTTGTTGATTTCGTTCTGGAAAATGGTCTTCGGGTGGTTTGCATCGAGAAAAAAACCTCTCCAATTACGTTCTTTTCGATTTGGTACCGATGCGGATCCAAATGCGACGCCATTTCTAAATCTGGAGCGGCCCATTATTTAGAGCACATGGCTTTTGTCGCCAATAAAATGGAATTCAGTAATTTT
Source organism: Holosporaceae bacterium (assembly GCA_031276835.1). Taxonomy (GTDB): domain Bacteria; phylum Pseudomonadota; class Alphaproteobacteria; order UBA3830; family UBA3830; genus JAIRMQ01. The sequence goes on from JAISMI010000011.1 coordinate 6,940, forward strand.
TTGGAGGACGTAGGAGCCGATAAAAATGCATTTACCTCGATTAACGCCATTTGCTTCCACGAATTGGTTCCCAAAGAAAACATAGAGACCGTTTTCATCCATGAGAGTCGTCGCATGATCTCTCTGGATATCGACGACGACGCCTTTCTATCGGAGAAGGGCGCTATACTGGAGGAGCGCAGCACGAGGGTCGACAACGATCCCAACGGAGCGTCGCAGGAGTCGCTGCTGTCAAATATTTTCAATAGGGAAGCGGGAGGCATTGGGATTATCGGATGGAAACATGAAATACAATCCATAACCAAAAAGGATCTATACAAATTTCATCGCAAATGGTTTGCTCCCAACAACGCCGTTGTCGTGCTATCCGGAGATTTCGATTTGAATCAGATAAAAAAAATGGCCGAAAAGTATTTCGGAAAAATTCCGCCAAAAAAATTACCGAAGAGGGTCAAAAAAACTCCGTCTGGGCCTTGTCTGAAGGAAATAAAATACGGCTCTCCTAAAAATGGATCCGCTTCTGTGGCGGAGTATATATACCGGACTCCATTTTCTTCCAAAGAAAGTTTGAAAAAAACGATAGCTCTGGAGGTCGCCCTTAAGGTTATGAATCGGCCGGCTTCATTTGTGAAAAAAATCCTGAAGGACGCTTTAAACCATGCGACGGAAGTCGCGTTTTCATACGTTGATAGGTTGTTTCAATATGATATTGTCGTGTTGGAAATTGCGTCTCCGTCAATCGACGATCTGGGCGATGCGGAAAACGCGTGGCGCTACTTAAAAAACAAGTTGGCCTACGCGGGCGTTTTAAAGTCGGAATTGGATGCGGTAAAGAGGCAAGAACTCGTTTCTCTAGCCTATAAAAAAGACGATATCATAGAAATGTCCAACTATTTCGGATGGCTGCTGATAAACGGATATTCGGTGGACGAAATACAGTCTATAGACGACATGATACAGGAGGTTTCTGAAAAAGAATGTAACGATCTTCTGAGGGAAATTTTTTCACAGGATCCTATAGCTATATTCAGAATTTTACCGAAGAGTTACGACCGTGAATAAAATAATACTTCTGCCTCTGTTATTTATTTTGTTTTTCGCCGACGCCGTTGAAGAGAAGTCCCGTCGATCTCAGGTAAAGGAATTAATAAGCGACGGCGGCGTGAAATTTTGGTTCATGAACGACGACGGCGCGCCTCTGATACATATAAAAATAGCGTTTAAAAATGCCGGATCTTCCTATCAGGAAAAAACAAAAACGGGAGTTCCAGTATTTTACTCCGACGCGGTTTTTTGCGGCTCCGGAAAATATTCTAAAACGCAATTTTCGGAGGCCTGTTCCAATATATCCGCCAAAATATACTGCAACGCCGATATGGATAACATATATTTTTCTCTGACGGCGCCGAAAATAACTCTGAACGATGCGATTTCCCTATTTAATACGGCAATTACTTCTCCAAATTTTGAAGAGGATAAGGTAAAAATTATACAAAACGGCTTGGGATATTCCGCCTATAATTACTCGCTGGATCCGGTTGGAGTCGCTTTTTCTTCGATCATTCCGTCAATAATTTTCAAATCCCATCCCTATGAAAACGGAGTCGTCGGTTTTCCGGAAGATTTTATGAAGTTGTCCATAGAGGATCTAAAAAGCTATAAATCAAAATTTTTGACGGCGCGGAACGCGGAGATTTGCGTATTCGGCGACGTCTCCGAAAACAGAGCGAAATCATTGGTCGACAAAGCGTTTTCCGGAGTTGAAAGAGGAACTCCCTCCGCGGACGACGTCAAAGACGTTACGCCAACGCTAAATGCGGAATTAAAAAAATATTACGTCGATGGACCGCAGAGTTCCATTTTTTTTGTGCTTAAAATGGAAAAACCGCCGTCGCCCAAGCGCTATATCGCCGCGGTTTTGTATAGAGTTCTCGGAGAAGGATATGTTTTTAGGGGGAAAATTCTTTCTGAACTGAGAACGAAGAAAGGATTAATCTACAGCGGATCCCTATGCTACGTCGATCTAAACCACGCCAGTTACGTTTTTGGAAAAGTTCAAACGGATAACTCCAAAGCGCAGAGCGCAATCGATTCGCTGAAGGAAATTATCAAAAATCTTCGCGAGAATGGAATAAACCAGTCGGAATTGCAATTTGCCAAAAGCAACATAAAGGGGAAGATGCTGGTCGGACTGCGAAATGCGGAAAATCTCTGTCATTTTTATTTTCTCAAGAAATTACGCGGATTTGGTAAGGACGTTCTGTCCGAGATCATGGAAAAAACCGACGCCGTTACGCTGCAGGAGGTAAATTCTCTGGCTAAAGAAATTCTTGACGAAAAGCGTATGTCGTTTGTGGTTATAGGCGGAGGATCAATTTGAGAAAATATCTGCGAAATAACGGGTTATTTTTCCAATTAGCGGCGAGTTTTCTGTTATTTTTTCAGCAGTCCTTCGGCGTTTCGAGCTGGGAAAGCGGATTGCGCAAATGCGTGCTGAGCAATGGCGTAGACGTCATATTGCATGAAAATTTTCGAATGCCGGTAGTGGTGGTCGGAATAATTTTTCACGTCGGATATTTTCATGCTCCAATTAGCAAACAGGGCGTTAACGATTTGGTCGCCGCCAATCTGATTGATCAAAAATCTCGTATGAAATTATCGGACGTCGGCGTTTTATATGAAATAAACTCCTACGGCGCCCATACGGAAATTCTTGCGATGATGGCGCCTAAACATTTGAAGAGATTCTTTCAAATTATATCGGAAAGTAGTTTTTCCGTAAAAAATCTCGAGACGTTAAAAAAACAAATGTGCGTTAACAATAAACTCGCCCGTTATTGTTTCGAGGACGCCGTCCATAATGAGATTTTCTCCAACATAAAATATAAAAATTCCAATTTCGGCGGCGCCGTCTTCAACGAGCAAGCTCTATCGGCCGTTTCCTCCGCCGACGTAAAAGATTTTTTCGAGGAACATTATAAAAAATGCCATTTGTCCGTCGTCATATGCGGAGCGGTAGGCCATAAGAATCTCATAAAAATCTTGCAGTCGACGGTATGTAATCTACCGCCTCGGCGGAAAGTCTCCCATGATCGTTGTTTGGATAGAATTCCCAAAAATATTACCATCGAGAGTAAATATGCCGGTAGATCCGTACGATATTTTTACAAAATTTCCAAGGAAGACGTTCCCCTTTTCGAGGCGTTTTCAAAAATTCTTAATTACGAATTATTTAGATTTTTCGAAAAAACAAATAAAATAATCTTCGACTATAAAAATCATAATATTGCGACCAACGGAGACTGTATTTGCGGAATTGTTTTCTATCCAAAAAGCGACGTTTCCCTGTCTGATTTTCAAAGAGCGTACGAAATTTTTGTTCATCGGCTTTGCGGTCAAGAGTTTTCCGAAGACGATCTGGAAAAAGCGCGACGGTATGCCGATTATTCCCGACAGTTTTTATTGGGCGATTTGTACGACGTCTATCGCAGAGTAAAAAATGATTACTTAAACGGATTGAATTCGGAAACGGAAATTCATAATTCGAAACAATTTAACTCGTTTGCCGAAAAACTTTTTCGACAAAATTTAACGCTTCAAATTATTACAAGATACAGACCGGATAAGTAACCATGTCCAAAAAACTACAAATAATAATCTCCGCCGTATTAATCGCGTTAATTTCCGCCACAATTCTTTTTAAGAAGGAAATACTATTCATAAAAATTTCGGAAGTCGGCAACAATTACGGGATGACGGCTTATCAAATAAGGGTAAAGAGCAATAATTTACTATACGTAAAGTGCGTGTTTAAAAATTCCGGAGCGCTGCGCAACGCTCCGGAGAAACGCGGAATTTCCGTTGTGGTCGGAGACCTTCTTTGCAGAAGAATTGGCGGATTATCTCCGGAGGAAACCAAAGAGAAATTACTGGATCTGGGAGTGCAAGATCTATCCATTCGGGCCTGCGAGGACGATTTCATCCTGTCTTTTTATGTTTTAAAGGACAAAGCCCCAGAGGCGTTGAAATTTTTGTCTCCAATTTTTTTTAGGCCTGAATTTTCTAAAAATGACTTGGAATTTGTGAAGGAAAAGTATCCAATTACGTCGGATCTGGACTTATCTCATCCCCGCGAGTTGCTTTTTGATAAACTCATGGAGACGCTCTACACGAATCACAACTATGGATTGAATGTTACCGGAAACGCGCGATCCATTGCCGGCATTTCGGAAGACGACGTTCGTAATTTTGTAAAGTCGAATTTCTCCCGAGATAATCTTGAGGTTTTTTTCACCGGAGACATATCTCAGTCCGACGTCGAAACTCACGTTGAAACTCTATTTTCCAAGATTCCAGAAAAAGGTAGTCGGGATTTTATCGATAAAATCGGCGACGTTTCTTCTTGTCCTTTGTCCGAGGAAAAAGACTACGTAATTCTCAAGCCTAATATGAAGGATATTGTCGGGATAATATGCGGATTCCGCGTGGATAATCTGGATAGGAAGGAAGAGGCGGCCGCCCATGTGATAATAAATACTCTCTTCGACGCCAAAATCGGAGATTTTTCCCAGGGACTTCGGGCGCGCAAAATAGCCTACAGTTGCGATTTTCATTTCATTCAACGGAATCAGTCTAATGTTTTTTTTCTGGAGATCTACGTGTATAAAAATGATCTGGAGAATTACAAAAAATATTTAGAGGAAAAAATATCCCAATACGGCTGCAAATTAAATTTGAAAAAATTGGAGCGAACTAAAGATCAATTGGCGATGCAATCTGGGGTAGGATTCGCCAATATTTTCGACGTCGACAAGAAAATGAAGTATAGTTCTCTGCCATTTTCCCAAATTACCCGGGAAATTTTTTCTAATACCATGAAAAAACTTTTTGACAGGTCCCGAATGAGGGTAGTCTACGTCCAATCCGAACGTTGACGGGCCGTTAAAATCTCATGGAATCCGTGATTTTCGTTTCGCCGGAAATTTATTAGATAATAGGGCGTTCTGAATCAATTTTTATTGCAGCGATCTGTTGCAAGTTTCATTCTACGGTAATATACTACATCGATTTTTATGTGGAGAGATATTATGAAATTTAAAGTTGGATGTGCAATGGCGGTTTTGGCCGTCATGTTTTTTGATACGGCTCGTGGGGGCGCGCTGAAAAAGCATTTTAGCAATGGCGAGCAGTCGACCAGTCTTGAAGTGGGAGAGAAAAGTGCGCCTTCTGAAGACGGAGGCGTCGCCGCTAACGATTCGGCGGAATCGTCAAAAGAAGACGCTTCTAAAGCCGCTGCCATAGCGACTCAACCGGAAGAAAACGCCTCTAGTTCTTCGGAGAAGAAAAAAATAGTCGGAGATCCAGTTGTGTTAAGGATTAATGGGAAAAAAGAATATAGGCGCAGCCACATTCTTGCCGATATGAAAATGATTCCTCCACAAATGATTCAGGGAGTTTCTCCGGATAAATTGTTCGAGATGCTGAGAGACCAAAGATTAAAGGCCTATCTTATGATTGAGCAGGCCAAAAAAGCCGGTATGGATCGCACAAAGGAGTTTTTCGATAGGGTCGAGCAGCTTAAAGAAGAGTTATTGGGGAGGATGTTCCTCATGAAAGAATTGGCTCCGAAGACCGAAAACGAATCCGCCCTGAAGGCGAGATATACGAAATATCTTGTCGAATTCAAAAAGGGAAAGGAGTTTAAGATATATCACATTATGACCTCCACCGAAGCGGAAATAAAAGAAGTTTTGGCCGCTCTTGGAAAAGGCGAGGATTTCTCTAAATTAGCCAAACAAAAAAGTATGGCTCCGTCGAAAGAAAAAGACGGAGAAGAGGGATACATTCCGGTCGACATAATGCCGTCCCAGATAAAGGATAAAGTTATTCTTCTTAAAGTCGGCGAATACACAAAAGATTTCGTGAAAACAGAAAACGGATTCCATGTGTTTAAGGTGGGAGACATAAGAGATACCACTCCGCAGAAGTATGAAGAAGCCGTTCCGATGCTGAAGCAGCTTGTTTTGCATGAGGAAATGACCAAAATGCTAGATAGGCTCGAAAAACAGGCGAAGGTGGAGCGATTCAATGAAGACGGGACTCCGGCCGCCGCCCCTAAGGAAAAAAAGTCGGAGGCTCCGGCCGTATAATTTAGAAAGGTCGTTGATTGTTTAAAATCGAGTCGGGTGTGTGGGTATACCTGGCTCGATATTTATAAATATGGAGGAAAAAGTGCCCAAACTAAAAACAAAAAGCTCAGCTAAAAAACGTTTCAATTTTACCGCTACTGGTATGGTAATCGCTCAGCCGGCTTTCAAAAGACATAATTTAAGAAAACGTTCTCAGAAAATGAAAAGGCAAGCTCGAGGAACTATGATTTTAAGCGTCTGCGACGCGAAAAATATCGCCAAATATATGCCGTACAAATAGGGAGTGAAAAATGTCGAGAGTAAAAAGAGGCGTAACGGCTCATGCGCGTCATAAAAAGGTCATAAAACTTTCCAAAGGGTTTATCGGACGTTCAAAAAATTGCTACCGTTCTGCAGTGGAAAGGTTGGAAAAGTCCATGCAGTACGCCTACAGAGATCGCCGCAATAGAAGGCGAGATATGCGGGAGCTGTGGATTGTGAGAATCAATGCCGCGGTTAGGGCTCATGGAATGAAATATTCTCAATTTATCCATGGATTGGTCAAGGCAAATATGCTAATTGATAGAAAAATACTGTCTGAATTGGCCATTAACGATAAAGCGGCGTTTTCTGAAATCGTTAATAGAGTTAAAACTATTTTGGCTTAATTTTAGGTGATTTTATGGACAACAAAATTTGTGAATTGCCCAAGGGATATAAGCCTTCTGAAAAAGAAGAGTTCATGAACGATTATCAGCGCGAATATTTTCGACGCAGATTAATCCAGTGGAAAGACGATATCGTCAAGGGCGCCGACGAGGTTATAAAGTACCTTCAAGAGGAGGGAAAAACCTGTACGGACGTCGCCGATAGAGCTTCGACGGAAACCGATCTAGCATACGAATTGAGAAGTAAAGAAAGAGCGCGAAAACTTATAAGTAAAATTGACGAGGCTCTTCTAAAAATAAAAAACGGAACCTATGGATACTGCGAAGAAACCGGCGAGCCAATTTCTCTAAAAAGGCTGGAGGCAAGACCGGTGGCGGTGTTGAGCATAGAGGCTCAGGAGCGTCATGAAAAACAGGAACGGGTGCAGAAAGACGATAGACAATGAACGACGATATGCCCAAGAATGTTCAAGAATCGAAAAATGTCGAAGCGCCGAGCGCAAAGGACAAACTAAAGGACGATCTGCGTTTTATTCTCATTTTTGTATTCTTTTTTTTCCCATTTCGGTTCTTTGTCTACGATTGGTACATTGTTC
>JAISMI010000027.1 GCA_031276835.1 Holosporaceae bacterium
TGCAGGCTTTTAACGGATTTAAAAATTAATGTGGCAGGCGAACGTTTTCACAATTTTTCCAGACGCTTTTCCAGGAAGTCTTGGAGTTTCAGTTGTTAAAAAGGCTCTTGATGCAAAAAAATGGAATCTCAAACTTATAGATTTAAAAAAATTCCCAGTTAAATCTGACAGAATAGATTCAGTTCCATACGGCGGAGGCGTTGGTATGATTCTTTCGCCCATTGCTTTCGAAAAAGCTTTTGACGCGCTTTCGGAAAATGAAAAAAATTGGAAAAAATTTTATTTTTCTCCCCGCGGAAGACAGATGCGGCAATCGGATCTGCGAGAGCTTAGCTGTTTGTCGGGGATCACGATGCTCTGCGGACGATACGAGGGCGTAGATCAGCGGATCATAGATTTTTATCAAATGGAGGAAATTTCCATCGGAGATTTTATATTACTCGGCGGAGAAGTCGCGGCCATGGCCGTTATAGAGGGGTGCGTACGCCTTTTGCCGGACGTAGTGGGAAATCGCGATTCTATTGAGGACGATTCTTTTCAAAATTTTCTGCTGGAGCATGATCAATATACGAGGCCGATTATTTTCAATGGATTGTCTGTTCCGGATGTGCTGTTGTCGGGCAATCATTTGGAAATTTCTAAGTTTAAATTAAGTCAATCTCAGAAAATTACGTTCCATAGACGTCCTGATTTATGGGCAAAACACGTGGAAAAAAAAATAAAATTTTAAGTTGCGCCTACTGGTGAATTTGAGTCTCTCCAGTGGATCCGTTAACTGATTTTTTAATTGTTCGCGCCTAATATGAATATTTTTTTGTTAAATTTATTGTTAATGTTCGTGTTTTTTAAGCAACAAATCGAAGTTATGTTATGGTTGAAAATTGCTAGTATGTATGAAAAATGTTAAATATGAACCATATAATTATTGGAGGTTACAAATGAAGAAAGTGTTAGCTGCGGTTATGGGCGCTTTGGTTTTCTCGGCGGGAGCAGATGAGGCTGTTATCTCTGAAGACTTAACGTCGGCTGGAAGCGAGTTTAGCGGCGTCTATTTTGGTCTTGGCGTCGGTGGGAACTTTGTGAAAAATAAGGCCGATTATTATCTGAATAATGTTTTTTTGTGTTCTATCGCAGATCATAGAATCAATCGTTTTGTCGGAACGGTGGTTTTTGGAGGCGGAAAGACGTTTGCCAATAAGTTTTATGTCGGCGGCGAATTTTTGCTGGACTTTGCAAAGTTGTCCAGCTATAACATAGGCTTTACTAATTGTAAAGTGCGCGGAATTGTTCCGGAGTTGGCTTTGAGGTTAGGCTATGTGAAAAATGACTTAATGTTCTATGTTAAGCCGGGCGTGTCGTTTGTAAATTACAGTGAGAGGGACATAAGAGATGGTCGAGAAGGTGCCGATATCTCTAAGGCCGTCTATTCGCTTGGTTTGGGCGTGGAAAAAACGATCTGCAAGAAGTTTTCTACTCGTCTAGAGTGCGAATATCTCTTTCCGGCCAAGAAAAAATTTCGGCAGAGTATTAATTATCCAAAAGCTAACTATAAGATCCACAACGGTTTCAACCTGCGCGCTTTGGTTGTCTATAACGTCAAGCTTTAATTGTTTTTGTTGTATCTCTAAAAAAGGCCGCTTCAAGCGGCCTTTTTTTATGTTACAGTTCCTGCCAAAATTCTTTTACTTTTGCAAAGAATCCGTTTGATTTCGGACTATTGTTGTGATCCTTATCGAATTCCCGAAGCAATTCTTTTTGTCGTTCGGTTAGATTTACCGGAGTTTCTACTATGGCATGCACCATCATATCTCCGCGCAGCACGCTTCTTACAATGGACATACCCTTTCCACGTAATTTTAAAATTTGTCCGGATTGAGTGCCGGGGGCGATTTTTATCATGGCTTTTTTACCCTCTATGGTCGGAACTTCCACTTCGCCTCCGAGCGTTGCCGTCACGAAAGATATGGGCACGTCGCAGTGAATGGCGCTCCCCTCGCGGCTAAATAATTTATGCGGTCTAATGGAGACAAAAATGTAAAGATCTCCAGAGCTTCCACCGCGAATGCCGGCTTCGCCTTCTCCGGCGAGTCTGATTCGGGCTCCGTTTTCGATACCGGCTGGAATTGAAACCTTCATGGTTCTGGATTTATTGACTCTTCCGGCTCCGCGACAAGTTTTGCAGGAGTTTTCGATAATGTGGCCGGTGCCGTTGCAGGCGGCGCATGTTTTTTCCACGGTGAAGAATCCCTGAGAAAAACGCATTTTGCCTGATCCACGGCAAGATGGACAGGTTTTTGGTTTTGTTCCGCCCTCCGAACCGGTACCATTGCAGTCGTCGCATTTCACATTTACCCGAAGATTTAACTCGACTTCTTTTCCGTGGAACGCTTCTTCTAGGCTTATGGATGTGTTGTATCGCAGATCGTTTCCACGCATCTCGACGTTTTCTCCGCCCATATTGCCAAAATATTCTTCAAATATGTCTGAAAAAGGAGAGCCGTCTCCGAAACTGAAGCTAAATCCTTGAGATGAGAATCCTCCGCCGCGGTTAAATCCGCCTCCTCCTCCGTTGGCGGCGTTTTTATAGAGGTCGTGGCCATATCGGTCATAGGCGGCCTTTTTTTGCGGATCTTTTAGGGTCTCATAGGCCTCGTTTATGGATTTAAATTTTGATTCGGCCTCTTTGTTTCCTTTATTTCGATCCGGATGATATTGCATGGCCATTTTTCTATAGGCCTTTTTTATATCGGCGTCGCTAGCGGATTTAGAGACGCCCAGCGTTTCGTAATAGTCCATGTTTTAATCCTATTTCAATGAAAAGGACGCGCGCCGAAACGCGCGCCCTGAAAAGAATTACTTTTCATCTTTTACTTTGTAATCGGCGTCGACAATATTTTCTTCGTTTGACGGCTGATTACTATCGTTTGCAGACTGCTGCTGAGTCTCCTGCGCCGCCTTATGGATTGCTTCTCCGGCTTTAGACATGGATCCCATTAATTTTTCAGCCGCCTGTTTGATTTCATCGATGTTTTCGCTTTCCAACACTTTCTGGACGTCGTCTATGGCGGATTTTATTTCCGTTTTTATGTCTTCCGCGATTTTATCTTCATTTTCCGACAGCAGCTTATTGGCGCCGTTTATCATTTCCTGAGCCATATTGCGCTCCTGAATCAGATCTTTACGCTTTTTATCCTCTTCTGCGTGGGTTTCGGCGTCCTTTATCATTTGATTAATTTCGTCGTCGCTCAGTCCTCCGGAGGTCTTAATACTGATAGCCTGCTCTTTGTTGGTGGCCTTATCCTTCGCCGACACGTGGACGATACCATTAGCGTCGATATCGAAAGTCACTTCTATTTGAGGCATTCCGCGCGGCGCCGGAGGAATTCCGGTCAGGTCAAATTGACCGAGCAATTTATTGTGCTCGGCGATTTCTCTCTCTCCTTGGAACACTCGAATCGTGACCGCGTTTTGATTA
>JAISMI010000031.1 GCA_031276835.1 Holosporaceae bacterium
GAAAGGATAGAACGGAAAGCGTTTGCAATCATTTTGGAATCGCCACCCTGGAAAGACCGGCGGGAGATTTAGTCTGGATACACGCCGCCAGCATCGGAGAATCTACGGCTGCGTTGACCTATATAAAGCATCTGAAAAAACAATTTCCGCAACTAAACATACTGCTCACAACTATTACGGTTACGTCCGCCGACATGTTATATCCGAAAATTGCTTCAATTGCCGGCTGTTGCCATCAATTTGCCGTCGCCGACAGCGTCGTTTGGGTTCGAAAATTTTTAGACTACTGGAGACCAAACGCGGCGTTTTTTCTGGAGTCTGAAATTTGGCCCAACATAGTGGATTCGCTTTTTGAGAGAAAAATACCGGCGTTTCTCTTGAACGCCAGATTGTCTTTCCGATCATTTGCAAGGTGGCGGCCGCTAAAAAGTTTTTTCGCCGACACGCTGCGGAAATTCACATGTATTTTGGCTCAATCCGAAACCGACGTCGAGAGATTTAGTTTCTTTTCTCCCGAAAACGCCAAACGCATAGACAATTTAAAATACGCCAACGAGTTGTTGCCCTGTAATGACGAGCTTCTGAACATTTTTCGAAAAATATGCGCCGGTAAAAAAGTTTTTGTGGCCGCCAGCACTCACGAAAAAGAGGAGCAAATAATTCTGGAGGCCCATAAGAAATTAAAATCCACATTCGATTTGGTAACTTTTATTATTCCAAGACATTTGACCCGCGTAAAAAGGATCTGCGAGATTTGCGATGAATACGAGGTGAAATATTCTCTGAGGTCTGAGGAAAATTTTTCCGCAGACTGCGAGGTTTTTTGCGTGGATACTTTTGGAGAGGTGGGGACGTTTTTTCGATTGGCCGACATATGTTTTGTGGGAGGATCCCTAGCGCCCATAGGAGGACATAACATTTACGAACCGGTGGCGTTGGGAAAACCAGTTTTGCACGGCCCTTTCATGGACAACGCTATGGAAGCGCGGGATCTTCTGGGACGGAAACAGGCGGCCTTTCAGATAAATAACGCCGACGAAATCTGCAAAATTTGTTCCAGACTATTATCTGACTCCGCACAATTAAAGAAAGTTTCAGAATTTGCCGCCGCCGCGGCTAAAAATGAATCGCTTAAGCAGATAGACGACATTATCCGGTTGCCGAAATATTTATCCGATAATCCTGTCGTTTGTAACGCTTAATTTTGGAATTTATGCCAAATATGTAGTACTATGCCGTTATGATTTTTTATTTGACCTTTGCAGGCGCTTTTTTCTTGGTTGTTATGGGAATATTTGTTCCTCTGGTGATGATTTTTGGACTTTTCGCCATGATGCTGTCGGCGTTGTTTTTTCTTTTTTTCTTTTCTTTTTCGATATCATGGTTATTTTTTGACGCGGAATTCGTTATTGTTCTGCTATCATTTGTGATTTTTCTGCTATGTTTTGGTCGCAGAATGTTTTCTCGTAAGAATTGCGGGGAGCAATGATAGCGTATGTTATTGTATTTCAGCTGATTGTTCTGTCGATCAGTTTGATATATCGAAAAAATTATGAAAAGGATAGACTTAAATATGTCGTCGTTTCTTTTTCGGCGCTGACGGCGTTGGTCGCGACTTTTGCGACGATTTCGCAACTATGCGCTCCGGCAATGGAGCATCTGCATTTTTATAATTTCGTTAGCCTAAAAAATACCTCCTGCAAACTAGGGATATTATCGGATTCGTTGAGTATTATTTCGGCGTGGGTTGTATGCGTCATAACGGCGATCGCCAACTGTTATTCAATCGGATACGTGAAAAAGAATCTCGACGTTTTTTTGTGTCGTATAAATTCGTTATCTCTTGCGGCGACTTTATTTGCGTCTTCGGGAAATCTGCTGCAGATGTATATTTGCGGGGAGGCGATGGCCGTTGCGTCATGTTTTCTAGTATCCTTCGACAATAAAGATCTTTCGTTCGCGGCCGCCCTAAAAATGGCATTTGCCAATAAACTGGGAGACGTTGGACTTGTAATCTCAATGACGGCGTTATTTCAGGTCTTCGGAAGTCTGAATCTGGACGAAATAAATAAATTTTTCGTTGGAAACGACGTTTATCTCAGGAAATTAGAAACTATTGCAACGATTATGTCGGCGTCTATTTTTATAAAATCAGCTCAAATTGGATCGACCGACTGGGTGAAAAATTCGATGCGGGCTCCCATGCCGGCTTTGGCTCTCATACATTCCTCAACTCTGCTGACCGCTGGAGTTTTCTGGATGATAAGACTACCAAATTTATTCGAATGTAGCGAATCAATTCAAAATATCATCATAGCTGTCGGATTATTTTGCTCCGTAATCTATTCCATAAAGGCGATTTTCGCCGCCGACGTGGAGGGGATATTCGCCTATTCCACTTCCTCTCAGGTGGGATTGATGCTATCGGCCTGTGGATTTTCCGCCTACGGAGCCGCTTTAATTTTATTCGTATCCCATGCGTTCTCAAAATCATTGTTACTTTTTTCAATGGGATCTGTCGTCTACGCATTGTCCGGAGAGCGGGACATAAAAAATATGGGCGGACTATTTGAATTGCTTCCCAAAACCTATGTTGCTTTCGTTTTGGCTCTGGCGTCCATGATCAATATTCCGCTGTTGCCGTCCTATTATGCGAGAAAGATTTTGCTGAATGAAATTATCGGCGGAGATTTGGTCAATCCCATCGCGTTGATTATGATTATCATGGCGTCTATTTTGACGGTGGCGTATCTTTTTCGCGTGACTTATTTAATATTTCACGGCGAAATTAGAGCTGCGGAAACCAGTCTGGCCTATCTGAACGAAAATGACAATTTCATAATCAATTCGCTTTATATTTCCATATTTTTTGCGATTTTTTCAGGGGTATTCTTTTATTACGCCGTCTACAACGACGTGGTCTGGGCGGATCTTTTTGCATTTTCCTACGCCGAGAACGGATACGCCATATTTGCCTTTTCCATTATTAATTTTATCGGCGTCGTGGCGGCGTTTCTGATTTGCAAATCCATAAAATCGAGGAATTTATCACTCAAATTGACATGGAAAATCAGCGATAGTTTCAAAAAAACCGCCTTCCGTCTGGTGGAAAATATCGACGAAAAATTGTATAGAAAATGCTATCTACTAATTGCTCGCGCGGGAGAACGGGAATCAACCAATGCCGGCCAATAGTGTTTTTTTACTCGTCGTATTAGTTCCGATATTGGGAGGTCTCTGTATTTCTAGAATTGACGAGAAGATTTTTCCCCTCAACATAAAGTTGGTGTCCGTTTGGACGGCGATTTTTGCGTTTTTACTATCTTTAGTATTGCTCTCGTCTTCTGGAGAGAAGTTTTCCTTTTTTAATATTTCGTTTTTGGTAAACGGCGTTTCAATTCCCATGATTGTCATGACTGCTCTTTTGACGCTGGCGGCGGTTGCGGTTAGCTACGGAGAACAAAATTCCAATTTAAAAAGATTTCATATTCTTGTTTTAAGTTTAGAATCTCTTCTGATCGCGCTGTTTTCCACCGCCGACATTTTCATGTTTTACGTTTTATTACAGCTGATTTTAACGGTTGCGTTTGTTTTGCTTGGAATATTCGCGAAGGACTCCATTTGCGCGTCGAAATTTTTCGTTATCCTTTCTGCGGGAGCTATTTTTATACTTGGCGGAGTAATTTATCTGGTCGATACGTCGGGGATTACCGAAATAGACGTTTTATCGAAATATACCTTCACTCTTGGACAGGAGAGAGTCATTTTTTCTTTGTTTTTCATTGGATTTGCCTGCCAATCGGCTATATTTCCGCTGCACGTTTGGGCGCCGGATTCCCATACGAAGCCGCCAACGTCCATATCCATACTTCTTTCCGGAATATTGCTGAAAATCGGAGCGTTTGGCATGATAACAATACTGCTGCCAATTGCAAAAAATTCAGAATTTATTTTTCGCGGATACATTTTTGCCGCCGCCGTCGTTACAATGTTATATGCAGCGTTATCAATGCTATTGCAGAAGGATTTAAAAAAGATAATCGCCTATGTTTCCATTGTTCAGATGGCAATCATCGCCATCGGCATTTTTTCCGGCGACGTCGACGGCATATCCGGAGCTTTTTTTAGCGTAATAGCCAATAGTCTTGCGACGACGACTCTGTTGATAATAGTTGGCGTCGTTGAGAATCGTTTTGGAACTCGCAATTTGAATATTTCCGGAGTTTCTCAGGCCATACCGTACATTTCTCCCATTGCGTTTGTATCCATAATGGCTTTGGCTTCGGTTCCGCCAACGCCTTGTTTCTCGGGAAATTTATTAATTCTGTTCGGATGCTGGCCAAATAATTATTTTACTTCCGTGGTTATATGTTTTCTAATCGTATTCGGAGTCGTTTATGGACTAAAAATATATTGGAAAGTATTTGAAGGCGAATGTAAGCTGAAAAAATCCAAATTAACCAACGGCGAACTGGGATGTCTGCTGCCGTTAGTCGCGTTGATGGTCGTCGTCGGCGTTTATCCCGATAAAATTATTCATTCCGTAAAGGGAGAAATCTCAAAAATCCTCATGGTGAAGTCATGATCAGAAATTTCATGCCGGAATTGTTATTGGCGATCTACGTAATGGCCGTCTGGTTTCTAAACGCAAAACGCGAAAAAAGCGACGGCAGTCCGGAAAAAGATTCTTCAATAGAATTAAAGGAAACGTTTCTAAAGGAAGAGGATTCGGCCGTTGGATTGATCATAAAAAAAACGCCGGCAATTCATGGACAATATCTAATATTTATCGCTGCGATTTTTGCCTGCTATCTGGGAGACGATTCAATAAAATCCGGCTTTTTCTCCGGCAGGTATAGCGAGTCTCTGTTGAAGTCGGTATTAATTTCCGGAGGCCTGGTAATTTCTCATCTTCTACAAGACGAGAGCTGGAAGAAGCAAATTATGGCAATTGTCGTAACGTTGGGATCGACGATTGCCATTTCCTCCAACGATTTTTTATCGCTGTTTATGGCCATTGAATTGGCTGCCATTCCAACGTATTTTTTGGTTTGTTCGGACGAGCCTTTCGGAGAAAAACATTCCTATCTTGTTTTTGGAATCATTGGCGCTTTGCTTTTGCTGTTCGGAATCGGACTGATATATTTTTCTACGGGAGCGACCAATTTTAACGACGTAAGATATGCCGTTTCATTTGCTTCCACCGGTACGATTAATCGGATATCTCTATTTCTGATATCAATTTCTTTTGTCGTTAGGTTGGGAATTTTTCCATTTAATTCCTGGGCGTTCGATCTGGCGCAAAAACAGTCGTCGCAGACGGCGTTGGTATTCTGTTCGCTGCAGACGGCGATGGCGATTGCCTTCCACAAGATAATGATCGTCGTTTTTCCACATTTGAATGCGGGAAATATAATTTTGGCGACGGGTCTAATATCGGTTATTTTCGGAAATTTCCTATTGATATTTCAAAATAATATAAAGAAGATCATCGCTTGCTCAGTCATAGGCAACGCCGGATCCGTTTTGATTTGCTGCGCGTCTCCGTCCTACGTAGGGGCGCGAGGATTAGTATTTTCCGTAATATCGCAAATTATTTCCGTACTCGGAATATCTGTTATTTTAGCACGATTAAAAAGATCCAGGCCGAAGGAAATAAAAGAGATCGGCGATTTGAATTCGTTAGCTTGGCGTCATCCTTTTTGGGCGTTATCGGTTTCTCTTTTATTTCTGTCGTTGATGGGATTTCCCCCGCTTTTGGGATTCTGGGGCAAAGTTTACATTTGTTCGTCTCTGATGGGAGAATTTTTTGCGATTTTTTACATGGCCTCCCTCGTTTTCAATTTGATCTGCGTATCTAAGATACTGGATGCGCTTTGGTTTAGAGAAAATAATGACGAGTTTCTGTTGGATCGATCGTCGGAAAAAATTATTTGTCTGACGTCTTTCATGACAATTGCCGCGATTCCTTTCGTTCATAAAATACTGGAACTTCTTAAGGCGGAGATCTATTTTGTCCACTGAAATCATAGGATTGCAGTCCGTGGATAGCACCCATAAATTTGCAATTCGTTTAATTGAGACTAAAAAGGCTAGGGAGTGCGCGATAGTCGCTGAAAATCAGACAAACGGCGTGGGAAGATGCGAAAGACCATGGACGTCGGTCAGGGGAAATTTATTCGCGTCGATAATAAAGAAACTGCCCGATCAGGAACTGGGAAAATTATCGTTAACCGTTGCCTGCGCAATCCATGCCGCAATTCTAAAATATATTCCCAAAGATTTGCATCTTCATTGGCCCAACGACGTCCACTATAAAAAGTCTAAGGTTTCTGGTATACTTATCGCCATAGTGGATGACTGGATGGTAATTAGCGTAGGAGTAAACGTGAATGCCGCTCCGTACGTTGCTGATGCAACAAGCATAGCGGAAGTCTGCGGCGTTAAATTTATTTCGACCAAAGAGGTATTGAAAAATATTTTGGTCAGCCTGGAAGATTGGTTTAATAATTTGGTTGTTTTGGGTTTTTCATGCGTAAAAAATTATTGGTTACGATATATTAACGAAATGGATTGTAAAGTTACCATTAGAAATGGCTCGGACTCTCTTACTGGCGTTTTCGGCGGAATAGACGATTCGGGTAGGTTGATTTTGAAAAAGGACGGTCGAAATTTGCTCGTGTCGAGCGGAGACATGTTCTTGAATATGGAAGGTATAAAGGTGTGTTATGAGTAAACAAGGTGTGTTATGAGTAAACAAGGAGAAGGATTAAATTTTATTCCCTTAGGAGGATGTTCCGAAATTGGAATGAATCTTTACGTATACGTTTACAATGATCAGTGGATTCTTGTGGATATGGGAATGGGATTTGACGGCAATTTTGGACGGGAATTAATAATACCGTCTCCGGAAGAATTAATTAAAAACAAGTCGAAGATTAAAGCGCTGTTTGTGACGCATTCCCATGAAGATCACATTGGGGCGATCCCATATATATGGCCGAAAATTGAATGTCCCATTTACGCCAGATCATTTGCCGCAGAAATGATAAGAGATAAACTCTCCCAATTTGATTTGGACAAACGAGTTCCTATAATAAGAGTATCCTTGAATAAAAAAATAGAAGTTGGCGATTTTTCAGTGGAATTCATACACGTTGCCCATTCTACTCCGGAATCTTCGGCGCTTGCCATTACGACTCCGGACGGGATTATTTTACATTCCGGCGACTGGAGAATAGACGACGATCCGGTTTTTGGTTCCAAAACGGAGGAAGAAAAGCTAAAGAAATACGGCGACATGGGAGTTCTCGCCCTTGTTTGCGACTCGACCAACGTTTTTAAAGATCAACAACAGGGAACAGAAATAGATGTTCGGCGAAATCTCATTGAATTGGTAGGAAAGTACAAAAAAAATAGAATTTTCGTCACTTGCTTTGCGTCGAATTTAGCCCGATTGGAGTCCTGCTATGTGGCCGCTAAAGAAAATGGACGTCAGCTGGTGGTTGTGGGAAGATCTTTGAAGAAGATCGAAAGAATCGCGAAATTATCCGGATATTTTTCAGAAATTCCGGCATTTTTGGACGAAAGGAAAGCGAATTCTTTAGATCCGTCGAAGGTTTTATTGGTCTGCACCGGCAGTCAGGGAGAAAGTAATTCCGCTCTGAGCAAAATAGCAAACGACGCCCATAAATCCATAAGACTGAAAAAAGACGATATCATGATTTTTTCGTCTAGGGTAATCCCAGGCAACGAAAAAGCCGTCATAGACATTCAAAATTCGCTGGCGGAGCGCGGCGTAAGAATTATCACCAGTTTGGATTGTAAGATTCACGCGTCCGGCCATCCGAGTCAAGAGGAACTCGAGCATCTTTATGATTTGATCCGACCAAATATGTTGATACCGATACACGGCGGAAAATTGCATCTTCATAAACATGCTGAAATCGCCGAGGAATATGGAATAAAAAATATCCTAATTCCCGAAGATGGAGACGTTATAAGACTTTCCGGCGGAAAACCCGAAATAGCGGGCGGTATTTCCGCCAGAACGCTGGCCGTCGACGGAAATAAACTAATTCCCCTTGACGGAGCCGTATATCGGCAAAGAGAGGCTCTTTCCAGTAACGGAGTCGCGAGCGTTTGTCTGAAATGCTCCAGAGGATTGGTGAAATTACTAAACATGACCTGTTGGGGACTGTTTGAGGAATCCGAACGGATCGAGATGACCGACATTCAAAACGATCTAGCGTCGGAAATTAAACTCTCTTTGGACGGCGCTCAAATGGGTAAATCAGGCGATAAGCTTAAATCGCAGGCGGAAAAACTGATAAAAACTATATTTTTGGACGCCAGGGGGAAAAAACCCGTCGTGATTGTGCACATCGTCGAGTGAAGTCTTTAAATCATCACCGTAAACTGCGCCGGCATATTTATTTTAATCACTCCTCCAAAAGCGCAGGCGAGAATGGAATCGCCGGTTAACATTGGGCCAGGTTTCGCCATGACCGTCGGTTTAGTCGGAGTCCATATTCCTGCGGGAGTCGGTATACATGGCCCTGGAGTTAGAACTCCAAAGGCTGCCGCCGTCAAAGCCGCCGTGACCGGATTGGCCAAACTCATGCACACTCCAAACGGACTAACGTTTAAAAACGGAATGCAGTCTACGCAAGTTCCCATTGGTCCCGCTGGTCCCATTACCATAGGCGTGGGTAAAAACGTCAAAGCGCCGGGCGCCGCCCCAAAGGGACATATGGTCATTGCTCCCGTACAAACTCCGAATCCCATTTATATTTCCTTTCTGGATTTTAAATCGCCGTCTTCGTCGTAGGTATAAATGAAACCGTAGGGTTTTCCCGCTTTAAATGTCGACGTCTCCATGATATTTCCGTTCTGAAAATATTTTGTTACTTCTCCATCCAGTTGATTATCCTTGTAGATCGCGCATTCCATTAGCGTTCCGTCCGGATAAAACGACTTGCATTCTCCGTTTTGCTTGCCGGCTGCGTAGACGGCGACTCTTATGATATTTCCAATAGCGTCAAAGGATGTGAAATTTCCGTCGAGAAGACCATTTTTAAAGTTCGCCAGACCAACTTTTACGCCATTCGAAAATAATACCGCCTCTCCGTCTAATTTTCCGCCTTTGAAGGAGGACGTCATTAGCGGATTGCCGTTGGAAAAGAATTCCGCCGGTCCGGACAACTCGCCGTTTTCATAATTAAGTTTGCTGGATAGTTGGCCGTTTTCATCGAAAATCTTAGTTTCTCCGTTGGGAATTCCATTTTTAAAGGATATGGATTTCAAGAGATTTCCATTGGCGTCCCTTATTTCCTGAAGGGTTGTTTCGTTAGTTTGGTTATCCAAGTTGCAACATTCCTCCTCCGATTGTGATCATGGGCGCGGATATTTTTACCGTTCCGGTTCCCGAGACTTCGACCATGGCGCCGGCCAATTTAGACGATACCTGCCCTTGAGCTTCCAGCGTCATATTGGCTTTTAGGGACATATTCATGCTGGCGGAGGCTTCTAAATTTACTCCGGCTTTCAGCGTCATTCCGGCGCCCGATTCTTCTTTTAGATCGGTTCCAGATTTTATGGAAAACGCGGCGCCCGACTCCATCGCCGTATCCTGTCCTGATTTTGAGGTGGTTTTTTTGCCGGATTCAAACGAAATATTTCCGTCCGCCTTAACCGTCAAGTTTCCTGACACCGTTAGAGTATAATCTCCGGTAATGTCGTAGGTTAGATTACCCTTTGCCAAAGTAATGGAACGATCTCCTTTGTCCAGATTAATCGTGCTGTTTCCTTCTTTTATGGAAAGAGAATGATTGGCCGGACCGTCTTTGGACTGCAGCGTAACGCTTCTGGATCCTTTGAATAAATCGAGGGCGTCGTCGGACTCTTCTATTTCAGTTTTTCTTGAGTTTATAATATCCACGTAGACGTCTTTTTGAGCGTGCACATAAATTTCTTCTTTATCTTTTTCATCGTTGAATCTAATTTCGTTAAATCCGCTATCGTCGGTGTAGGTAACGGTTTTTAGAGAAGATTTCATGGCTTCTTTATCCGAATAGGCCGGCATATAATGGTCGTTGTATACGCATCCGACTATCAGCGGTCTGTCGGGATCTCCTTCCAAAAATGCCACCACGACTTCCTGGCCTATTCTGGGTACGAAAACTCCGCCCCATCCGCTGCCGGCCAATACCTGAGCGACTCTTATCCAGCAGGAATCTTTTTCATCTTTTTGGCCGATTTGATCCCAGTGGAAATGAACTTTTACGCTACAATGCTCGTTTCTGAATATTTCTTCTCCGGAAGGACACGTGACAATTGCCGTCTGAGTGCCGTGTATGCGCGGTTTAATAGCTTTTCTCGGCGGACGGAATTCTACGCCTTTCTCGAACGCCCGAAACCTGTTTCTATAAACGCATCCTGAAGAATTGGAAAAATCATAGGAGTGCTCCAGATCATATACGACATATTCTTTATTGAATTTATCCACATGGTGATCCACAACCTCAAACGTAAATCCTGGAGTAAGATTAGCGGCCGTCGAAAATCCGCCGAGCAGACAGTGGTTGAACTCAAACATTTGAACTCGTAATTTGGATAGATCTTCTCCCTCTTTTAATTTGGCAAATTTACCTGGATATTCATAGAACATTTCGCCTTTCCATTGGGTATTCAGCTTGCTGAACAGTTTCGTTTGGGAAATGGTATGATTATAGTCCGCAAGCGAGTATCCTCCGGTATTTACGGCGGCGGTCATGCTGGTATTGAAGACTTTTCCCAGCGGAAACGCGTCGTTGGCGCCTTTTAGGAATCCCACCTTTGATTCTCCGGCGGGTTTGGCATAGACGCCGGAAGCGTCGGCCAAAACAAGAGTGTGTTTGTTCTTGGAATGATCGAAAAAATAAAATATTCCTTCATCCTCCATCAATCGGGAAATAAAGTTGAAGCTGCTCTCGCCATATTGTACGCAGTATTCTCTTTCCACTTTTCCGCAGGATTGCGTTTTGTCGCTAACGTCCTTAATTCCCTGGTCTTTTAGTACTTGATTTATGATGTCTATGGCGGTTTTATTCTGAAAAATCAGATGGTTCCTATCGAGGGTGAGAAGCCAAAGGCTGGGCCTAATAGTGGCGGAATATTCGGTCAGATATATGTCGTCTTTGCGTTCCGTGGCGCCTTGAGAAAACTCCGTGACGACGCCGTCGATGTATCGTTCCTGGGACTCGGATTTAAAATAAATATTTATGCTGGATCCCAAAGCTTTTTCCAGATCCAGAGCGTTATTTTTTGCGGCAAAAACGACCTTAAACTCATAGAGCTCAGAAATTGACTCTCTTCCTCTTAGGGATCTCAAAATAATTTCGGAATCTCCAAAAGCCGTGGTCAATTGAGCCAGCAGTTTTTCTTGGTTATAGACAATAGACGTCGCCAGAATTCTCTCCGATTTCTAAACAATCAAATAAAATTATATAAAATTATTGAATCGAATTAAACAACAAATGAAGATATTTACGGTAACGCTTGTCCCACTCTGTTGTATAGAGTTTGGTATCTATTGCCAATCGATCTGTAGCCTCCGATCAGGGCGACGCTTAATAATGTGGCGATTAAAACATATTCAATGAGAGTCGTTCCTTTTGAATTGTTGATCCTCTCAAATATTTTTTTAAAAAATCTGCTCATTTATTCTAAATCCAGGCCGTCAATTGAAACTATATCCAGATTTTGTAAATTAAAAGTTAACCATAATAAAAAATGATGCAGATTAATATCGTTTGTTGTATTATCGTTCCAATAATTCGGAGCAATTTATGGAAATATTTTTAGATACGGCGGACTTGGAGGAAATTACCCTTTACAAAGATTTTATCGATGGGGTTACGACAAATCCGACTCTAATTGCCAAAAACCGATCCGGCGATTTCATGAAATT
>JAISMI010000092.1 GCA_031276835.1 Holosporaceae bacterium
TCCGCGACACTTGCCTTTGAATCCTAAAGAGAGGGCTTTCAGGTAAATTTCCGCCTTTTCCAGAGCCGTTGGCTCTTTATCTGTTATTAAGTCGTTGATTCTATTAAATATTTCTTCGCCGGCAATTTGGGATCCGAAGTATATTTGTTCCATCATATTTTCTTCCCAATATTTTTTTCCAATCCAATCCATATTTAAAAATATTTCATCGGCGACGGCGGCCATAGCGTAAACAACCTCCCTGGCGCTTTCGATAAAGGATAAATTTCCGTCGCTTTCCAAAGATATTTTTAAAAATGAACTTATGGATTGGTGGAGCTTTTTGTAGTCGACGTTGTCCTTATCCTGTTCCGCGTTTTTTTTACCGTCGAAAACTTTTAGGCAGAACATTCCGAACATTTCTCTAAGACCGGACGATGATTTTGGTTTAGCATTCTGCATAAAGCACTACCTCCTCCGGTAAAATTTTCTGCGACGAATTCATCAAGCACAATTTTTCCGCCGGTTTTAGGTAGGCGGTTTTAGTTTTCACCGCGAGGATTGTCATGCCGTTAGGTTGGGTTATGTAGGCGCCTCTTTCTAGGATTTTCCGTTCTGCTCCGAGCACTCTTTTGTCGCGAATCATTGGAAGCATGGATTCGCTGGCGATTTGTACCCCGTTGATCCAGTTTAAAATTTCATCGTCGGAGGAGGCGAACGTTTTCTGTATGCCAATGGCGATTTCATCCTTTTGCAGCCATTCTTTTTTCATTTGCAATTTGAATATCGATTCCTCTTTATCGAAACGCACAATTTCATACCGCTGTTTCAGATAGCTCAGGAGGTCGCGGGCATATTTTAACATGCCGTCGAAGGTTTTAAATAAATCGTTATGGTCATAGACGGGCAATTTGGGAATTAATTGAGTTGGGTTTATGGAAATAATATTTGCAATAGTCCACAACAGACATTTATATACCTCGAAAGGCGGGATTCCATTGATGCGAACAATGGCTTCCAACGGCAATCCGGACTGAATTAATAAACGCAATCGGGACATGGATTCGTCTGTCTCCGTTCGCGAGTAATTGTCCTTTCGATCAGAGAAATACGACGCTTTGCCTCGGATAATTTGCGCAATTTCACGGCACATTTCGGCAATTTTGGAATGTTCGTCAAAGGAAATAAGAGGAGGAAGAAAATTTGTGCCGACAATTCCTCCGTCGACGGATTTTTCCGCTTCAAATATGGGAAAACCTACGTAACGGCCGTCGATTTCATTGGCTAGCAATAATTTCATACGGGGTTTTAGGACGGGAATATTAATGGCGTTTTCTCCGGTATTTTCGTCGCATACGTTGAGAATTTCCGAAGAATAGTAGCGGGCCATATCTCCCGCGAGTTCATTTTCTCCTTCTCGCCGAGTCGGAACAGCCAAATAAATTTTTATGGCGGCGCCGTTTGCGGTGAAATAATCGGCGAGATTTTTTTCAAGCGGATTATCGTGAACGGCGTCAAAGTCGAAATAAAGTCCGTCCTGGAAAATACCGCGGGCGGACAGTACTCGGATTACTCCGGAAGCAAGCGCCGACGTGTCTATTTTCAGATCGTACACTCCAAATCCAAAGGCTGTAGCGGACGCGCCAAAGGCGTTGAACAAAAGCTGAATATGATTGTTCGATTGCTGAAAATGATGGGGGGATATCAACATTCCCTCATGCCACTGAACAAAAGACTTCATTTTATCCACCACGCAATATACATGCTCATAAAATAAATTGATAATGGTTAATTAATTATTTACATTCTCGAAGAATATTAATTTTTGGTGTGTTTTTATGAATTTTTCTACCGCGAACATAATAACGTTCGGATGCCGATTGAACGCTTGCGAATCCGATTTAATAAAAGATTTCGCCAAAGAATTGGGAATCGTTGATTTTACGCTGATAAACACCTGCGCCGTTACGGACGAAGCCGAAAGAAAACTCCGCCAAACCATTCGTCGCCTATACGGAGAAAATCCCAATGTTAAAATTATTCTTACTGGATGCGCTTCTGAACTTCATCCGGACCGATACATAAAAATGGACGGAGTCGCGGGAATTATTTCCAACAAAACCAAACTTTCCAAATCCGAATATTTAAAATACGCCTCCAATGTATCGGTTTCGGCAACTTCAGGTCGTCGAAAGGTAAGAGGTTTTCTGCAAATTCAAAACGGATGCGACCAGAAATGCACCTACTGCATCGTTCGATTGACCCGAGGAAACAACGTCAGTTTTTCCAAAGACGAGATTGTAAATCAGGCGAAACGTCTTTTAAATAAGGGATACAAAGAAATAATTTTAACCGGCGTAAATATCTCGTCCTATGGTAAAGACCTTGATCCCAAGCAAAATTTGGCGTTTATTGTGCGATATATTTTAAACTGCATACCGGAATTGACTCGATTGGGATTATCGTCGCTGGATCCGGCAGACGTCGACGACGATTTAATAAATCTGATTGGATCTGAAGAAAAATTACTTCCTCACATTCACGAAAGCGTTCAATCCGGCGACAATATGATTTTGAAGCGCATGATGCGTCGGCATAATCGGGAACAAGTCATTGAAATAAATGAGAAAATTCTTTCTCTGCGGCCGGACGTTGTTTTCGGCGCCGACATAATCGTTGGATTTCCCACCGAAACCGACGAAATGTTTAAAAATACAAAACGGTTTCTGGAGGAAGCTCGTCTATCTCGTCTACATATATTTCCTTTTTCCAAAAGGCCTGGAACGGCGGCTTCGCTGATGCCAAATGTCGAAAAAAAAATCGCGCTGGCCCGCGCCCGAGAATTAAAAACTATGGCCGACGATATTTTTCTCAAAAAACTATCCGAACAAATTGGAAAAAATCTAACGATATTGGCGGAGGATCAAATAAACGCCAAAACGAATTCCTTTTTGCCGGCGAGATCTCTCGAAAAACTCACGGTTGGAAAGGAGTATTTGTTTCGCTGCGAATATGTGGATAAAAAAGCTATAATCGGTCGGCCAATAGAAGAGAGATAAGATCATGGGATTTTTCGATAAAATCAAAACGGCTTTTCAAAAGACTTCTGAAAAAATCTCCATTTCCATCGTTGGGAAAAAAATAGATGAAAATTTCGCCCAGGAGATCGAGGACGCCTTGATCATGGCCGACGTTGGAGTGGAAACGGCTATGGAGTTGGCCAAAAAAATTTCCAACAGAAAATTTTCCAAGGAAACGACAAATTTGGAAATCAAGCGTTTTCTTGCGGATGAAATCTGCGCCATGACGAAACCCTACGAGGCGGATTTTTTTCGGGCCGATCTTTCCCATAATCCCGAAATCATCCTAATAATTGGGGTAAACGGAAATGGCAAAACCACCGCCATCGCTAAAATAGCAAATATTTTCAAGAAATTAGGGCATAATCCGACGCTGGTGGCGGCCGACACATTTCGGGCGGCGGCGACCGAGCAGCTGTCCCATTGGGCGGAAAAATTAAAAGTCGATATTTTCGTTGGTAAAGATAAATCCGATCCCGCCGGACTGGTCTATGACGCCCTAAAACAACTCAAGAAAAACAACGACATGGCGCTGATTGATACGGCCGGCCGCATGCAAAATCGCAATGATCTCTTGGATGAATTGGAAAAAATAAAACGGGTGATTAAAAAAATTGACGAGTCTGCTCCCCACAAAACAATTTTGGTGTTGGATGGGCTGACTGGACAGGCGTCTCACAACCAAGTGGAAGTATTCCAGCGCAGAATTGGCGTCGACGGAATCATCGTCGCAAAGTTAGACGGAACCGCCAAGGGGGGAGCGATTATTTCCCTAACCCAGAAGTACAAAATTCCGATTTTTGCGATCGGAATCGGAGAGAATATCGACGATTTGAAGTCTTTTAGAGCGGACGAGTATTCAAAGGCCATTATGGGGATCTGACGAAGCCGTTGATATTTCCCAAATATAACTTTCGGTTTAGTTGAAAATTTAGTATA
The DNA here is from genome assembly GCA_031276835.1 of Holosporaceae bacterium. Classification (GTDB taxonomy): domain Bacteria; phylum Pseudomonadota; class Alphaproteobacteria; order UBA3830; family UBA3830; genus JAIRMQ01. The sequence goes on from JAISMI010000092.1 coordinate 3,999, forward strand.
CTTCGGCCGGTTATTTGGGGATTTTCATGACGAACGCGGATCAAGAAACAGATTGCAATAATTATAATGCGGATTCCATTAAGGTTCTCCGCGGACTGGACGCCGTAAAGAAGCGTCCTGGCATGTACATCGGCGACACGGACGACGGCAGCGGATTACATCACATGGTTTTCGAAGTTGTGGACAATGCTATTGACGAATCTCTGGCCGGCTATTGCAAACTAATCAACGTAACCATTCACAGGGACGGATCGGTTTCGGTTCTGGACGATGGACGCGGAATTCCGACGGATATGCACGCGGAAGAAGGCGTATCAGCCGCCGAGGTCATCATGACGCATCTGCATGCCGGAGGAAAATTCGATCAAAATTCCTACAAGATCTCCGGCGGATTGCACGGAGTCGGCGTTTCCGTTGTCAACGCTCTTTCGGATCGTCTGGATCTGTCCATTTGGCGGAACGGCAAAGAATATTTTATGAGATTTAGGAACGGAGTTGCCGACGCTCCTCTACAAATTGTTGGAGACGGCGGCTCAAAAACCGGAACAATGGTGAGATTCTGGCCGTCTTCGGTAACTTTTAAGACGACGGAATTTGTTTTTTCGACTTTGGAACACCGTATGCGGGAGTTGGCATTTCTAAATTCCGGCGTTCACATTGTCATTAGCGACGAGCGATCCGATGGAGAGCCTCGCGTCGTGGATTTGCACTATGACGGCGGTCTAAAAGAATTCATAAAGCACTTGGATCGCAGTAAAAATCCTCTGATCGACGCTCCCATTTACGTTTCCGCCGCCAAGGATGATATTGCAGTTGAGGCCGTATTGGAATGGACTGACAGCTATCATGAAACCATGCTTTGCTATACTAATAATATTCCACAGGCGGATGGAGGAACCCATCTTGTCGGTTTTCGGAGCGCTCTAACTAGGGCTGTTAACTCCTATCTTGCCGAGAATATGAAAAAAGAAAAAATAACGCCGTCCGGAGACGACGCGAGAGAAGGATTAACCTGTATTTTGTCCGTAAAAGTTCCGAATCCAAAATTTTCTTCCCAAACGAAGGATAAGCTGGTGTCCTCGGAGGTTAGAGGAGTTGTTGAAAACGTCGTAAGCGACGTTTTGGCCATATGGTTTGAGGAAAATCCGTCGGAAGCGAAAAAAGTCGCTTCGAAAATTATAGAAGCGGCGGCGGCGAGAGAGGCTGCAAGAAAAGCTCGGGAACTCACGCGTCGCAAAAATTCTTTAGAGATTTCATCTTTGCCAGGAAAATTAGCCGATTGTCAGGAAAAGGATCCGGCCCTGAGCGAAGTGTTCATTGTTGAAGGAGA
>JAISMI010000060.1 GCA_031276835.1 Holosporaceae bacterium
ATAAAATGGTTTCGACGAACATTTGCGAGATTTTGTAAAACTTCTTCGTCTTTTATGGCGTTTTTACACTTTGCGAGCGCATTAATATGGCTAAGATAAATTGCCTAACGAGGCCTAATCCCTATAAAAATAGTTGTCATAAAATTCATTTTGAAAATTGAGCGAATATTCGGAATCATCCACGATATAGTTCGGAGTTTCCGGTCTAACCGGAGTATTTTTCAAATTTGCTTCGGAATCATCCGCGATATATTTCGGAGTCTTCGGCTTAACCGAGATATTTTTCAAATTTGCTAGCGCTGGATTCCGGAACGTTAATTGAAAAAATCTATTCCTTACCGCTAGATCTGAACGATTTTTCAGAAAACTAGAAATCTTAGTCCATTTACGCCCATATTCCATTACTTTTATCAATATCACTCTATCCTCTTCAGGGGTGAATTTAGTTGAATTTTGATTTGACAAATAATGTTTCCACCGTTCTTTCACCTGCCTAGGATTCCTACCGGACATTAGATTCGCCACCTCGCCCCACGAATTGGTTCCCAAACGACCTACCAATTCTCTTAACTGCGTATCTTCATCCGCGGAAAAAGCAGCTCTAGAACGCTTTATTAGAGGATTTTGGTCTACATGCATGGCTTCTGCAATAAATTGTGTCGCCATCAAAACCGTTATAAGCAATTTTTTCATTTTTTCTCCTTAATAGTCGCCAATAATAACGCTAATATAAACAAATATTATGCGCATATAAATAAAAAAATTTTCGAAAAAATGGCGATTAAAAAATTATTTTTTGCATAACCAGAGCGTCAACGCCGCCTTCTTTCATGCAATAGTACTCGCGACGTCTGGAAATTTCCGCATATCCGGAGTTTTCGTATATTTTTTTTGCAACTGCGTTATTTTCGGCGACTTCAAGGAATATTTTTTCTACGCAATTGCTTTGCGCATGTTTATCGACTTCGTTAATCAGCATTTTTCCAAGGCCGCGATTCCTAAATTCTGGAAGAACGCAGAATGTTATAATTTCGATTTCTTCCATAACCATTTTTCCAACGATAAATCCCCTAGCAGTTTTTTCCAGATCTAAAAACCCGAAAAAAACATTTTTGGATAGCATATCCGCAAAAGTTTTTGCGTCCCAACCGTCGTCGAAACACCGCTTGTGAATTTCCGCCAGTAATTGCGAATCGACGGAGGAAATTTTTCTTATCATGCAAAATATTTTTTTAGAAAAGAAAAATACACTTTTTCTAAGTTCTTCAAATCCTCGATTTTGATTTTTTCATTTTTCTGATGAATCGTTGAATCCGGAAGGCCAAATTCGATTACATTGCAATGGCGGATCATGTAACGACCGTCGGAAGTACCTCCGGCGGCGGAAAAGGACGGTTTGACGCCCAAAACCTCTTCTATGGACGAGGACAACATGTTTTTCAGTCGAGCGTTATCACAATAATAGGCCTCTCCGCTGGACAGAAAATCAAACGACAGACCCTCGAAACCTTCCGCTTCTTTCCGGAGAACGACTTCTAATTTTTCCGCAGTATAGTCGTCTCCGAATCTGATATTTAAATTCGCCGACGACCGTTCCGGAACCACGTTAACGGCGCAATTATCGGCAAAAAGCAATGTAACTTCCGCGTTAGTTTGGGGAAATTTTTTATTCTCGTAACTCCAGTTGTAATCGCTTATTTTCGCAATATATTTACAGAGATTGGCGAGGGAATTTTTGTAATTGGAAGGATAGGCCGAATGGCCTTGTTTTCCGTGAGATTTTACCGTTACGTTGAGGCTTCCGCGGTGTCCCAGATAAATTCTATCTCCCAGCCGCGCGTCGGAGGACGGTTCTCCAATTAAACAATCATGGGGAATAAGGTTATTTTCCGCCGCCCATTTTATCAACGACTGAACTCCCTCGAACGATCCGACTTCTTCGTCTCCGGTGATAAAAAATTCAACGGTTCCATCGAATGGTCGCTTTACAAATTCAGCCGCCGCCAAACAGAACGCCGCTATGCCGCCCTTCATATCGGCTACGCCGCGACCGATTAAAAATCCGTTTTCGCAAAGGGCGGAAAACGGATCCGAATCCCAACCGTCTCCGGCCGAAACGACGTCCGAATGGCCGACAAATCCGAGAATTTTTTCTTTTGAATTTCCGTATTTTGCAAACAGATTTTTTATCGCCCTATCTTCGTTGGGAGATTGAAATATTAGAATTTTCGTTTCGAATCCCAAGGAAGATAGAAATTTTGCAACGCGCTCCAGAGCTCCGTCGTCATTTGGAGCAACGCTTTTACACGCGATTAAATCGGCACAGAAAGATATCACGTCCATTGAAACTCCATTTTTGAAGGCAGTATAGCCTAATTCTTCGAAATTTACATCGGGCTGACGCGATTTAGGCGTTTCCCGCAGGAAATTATTCCCTCAGTAATTCGTTTATGGACGTTTTCCGTCGAGTCGACTCGTCGACTCGCTTTACTATGACCGCGCAGCTAAGATTGACGTTTCCAGAAGGATATGTCCCCGCCGCCACAACCGAATAGGAGGGAATTTTCCCATAGCTTATTTTTCCGCTTTCCCTATCAATAATTTTGGTGGAGGAGGATAAAATTGTTCCGGCGCCCAGAACCGCCCCTTCTTCCACAACGACCCCTTCCGAAACAACGCTTCTGGCCCCAACGAAGCAATTGTCCTCAATAATTACCGGAGTCGAATGCAGAGGCTCTAGAACTCCTCCTATGGTGACTCCGTCAGAAATATGACATCTCTTGCCTATTTGGGCGCAGCTTCCAACCAGAGCGTTGGTATCTATCATAACGCCTTCGTCCACAAAAGCCCCGACATTCACAAAACAAGGCATGAGAACCACGGATTTTGCAATATGCGCCGAATATCTAACAAGACTTCCCGGAACCGCCCGAAATCCGGCGCGAACAAAATCAGATTCGGTCCAATTTCGGGTTTTTAGAGGCATTTTATCGAAGAAATTACAGTCGCCGCCCGCCATAAGCTGCGATTTTGTATGTTTAAAATACAATAGAACAGCCTTTTTCAAATACTCGTTCGTTATCCAGGAGCCGTTTATTTTTTCGGCGATTCGCAGTTCGCCTCTGTCCAATTTGTCCATAGCTTCGCGGACATAAATAAAATCTTCCGCCGCGCCGGCGGGATCGTTCCACATTTGTTCTATTTTTTCCCGTAGACTTTTCATGCCGTTTTCCAGGAGCAAAATTTATTTTTCACGCTGTTTCTTATTTTTTGAAAAATTACCACAAAAAAATTGTTTGCCGCAACATTTCCTGAAGTAGCGATGGGATCTATTATTCCGTAAAAAGCGATAATGAAGGCCGTCATGGTATCGTCAAATCCTAGATATTCCTTTAAAACCGGCACGGTCACCATTATTGTTCCGCTGGGAACGCCGCCGCCGGCGAATTTATTTAGCACGAAGAACACTCCAAACATAACGAAATTAAGCAGACTTGGCAGCGGATGATTGAAGGCCAACATTACTATCAGAGCCATAATTGGAACCAGAATTGTATCTCCCACCATATGGAAATTCATTGTGAGCGGCATTACGGCGTCGGCCAGAACTTTATCCCGAGTATTTTTCTCAGCCGCCGCCAGCGAAAGCGGAAGGGCTGCGGCGCTGGACATGGTACTGAAAGCCGTGACAATTGCCGGAAAAGTCGTCTTAAATATTTCAATCGCTCTGGGCAATTTAAAAGAGGCCGACGCCAGCAGCCACAGCGTCAGATAGCACCACAAAAAGCCGCACATCATTATGCAGATTTTGGTATTCTGCTCCACAAATCCGGTCATTTTTCCTTCTGAAAAGAGTTTTAGCAAGAATCCTCCGACGAATACCGGCAACAGAGGAACGAAAAATTTCTTCATGAACTTCAAAACGAAATCGTGCAAAAGGCGTATGACGGCGGATACGTATCTGTTGGGATAAAGGGAATTTAAAAATCCCACGACGACGCCGGCGAACAGAGCGTGAACCGTTTCCGCCACGATTGGAAGATTCAGCTCGAAAAAAGGAGAAAAAATCAATCGCGACTCGGGCATAGGACGGGGTTCTACTCCGGACAGAATAAAAAAGCCGACTCCTCCCGATATCAATATATTTATAAAATTGGACGCTGAAACGACCGCCATTAATCCGACGACAAAAAACATTCCTTCTTTAGGAATAGCGGACAGCGCGACCGCCACAAAGCTAAACAGCAAAAACGGCAGCACAAAAACCAGTAATTCGCGGAGGCATACGCTTATGGTCAGAAAAAACCTAACGGTCTCCGACTCCAGGTTCGAGTAACATACGGAGGCGGCCGCTATAACCGCCAGCAACTGAATCAATGGATTAAAAACGACCTTTTTGATAGATTTTATATTGAATTCTTTTCTCCCTCAAAAAAACTGGAGCGGGCGATGGGAATCGGACCCACGTCATCGGCTTGGAAGGCCGAAGCTTTACCATTAAGCTACGCCCGCGCCAGGGTAATCTATTAATTTTGATAATGGTTTGCAAGATCATTCATAAAAAAATTTACGACGAAAGCGATTTGACTCGTTTAAAGGGAAAATACCGCGAATCTTACGTCGGCCCCGTTGGAAACGTCGCACGACGGCGGAGAAAGCAAAGGCTGTAGCGTCTATCCGGCGCAGTCGTTCAGATAGTAATATTCGGAATCGACGGCGGCGGCGTCGAGTTTTCACTTGACGTTTTTAGCTTTTTCGTGTCCGGCCCAGGATTTTATATCGGCGGCTATGGCGGAGAGGGCCGTTTTCAGATCGGCCGCGTTGGAAACGTCGGTCATATAGGGGGCGGCGGAGGCGGA
>JAISMI010000040.1 GCA_031276835.1 Holosporaceae bacterium
TGAAAAACTGATTTCTAGATTTTCGGCCATTGCTTATATCTTGTTTCCTTTTTCTGCTATAAGATAGTCCTAAAATGCTTTTCATAAAAGTCCCTTACGTAGTTTTTTATGAAAGAAAAATCCTCCGCTTGATTTATTATTTCCCTAAAATTTGAAGATTCGCTCATGCCGCTACTGTACCAACAAAAATGTTTTCGGAATATGCGAATTCCCCGTTTTTTCCCATAGAAATCCAGAACTCTATCGAAATGCGCCATAATTATTTGGAATTGTTCTTCTAGGGAAGGGGAGGGGACAAATTCGCCTTTATCCAGGAATTTCATAATCTGATTCAACAGCCAAGGTTTTCCCAAGGTTCCTCTGCCTATCATAATTCCGTCGGCGTTGGATTCCTATAAAGCTCTTAAGGCATCTTCTCTGGATTTTATATCTCCATTGCAGAGATATGGAATTTTAACGGCGTTTTTTAGTTCGCTAATCAACGACCAGTTTGCTTGACCGCCGTACATTTGACTGCGAGTTCTACAATGGATGGCCAGCATTTGCGCTCCCGCGTCCTCGAACTTTTTGGCAAGAGATATGAAGTTGACGTTTTCGTTATCCCATCCGAGGCGCATTTTTAGCGTAACCGGAATTTTTACAGATTTTACAACGGATTCGACTATTTTCACGGCCAAATCTTCATTTTTCATTAGGGCGGATCCGGATTCGTTGGACACGATTTTACGGGCTGGACATCCCATGTTTATGTCGATTACGTCCGCTCCTAAATTCTCATTTATTATAGCGGATTCGGCCATATGTTGAGGATCGGCGCCGGCAATTTGTACTATTTTCCAGGGATCTTTACGGGGAAGTCGTCCATATGTTTTTCTGCTGGATCTGACGAGCGCTTCGCTGGATACCATTTCGGATACTGCCGCCGTGGCTCCAAACTCCATAACTGTTTCTCGAAAAGGACCGTCGGTAACGCCGGCCATAGGCGCTAAAAATACAGGCGTACCCTCGGATGGAAACATTCTAAAACTCTATTCTAACGTCATACACCGGATGGGAAAATAAATTCACAGAGGGAGATGAAGCGAAAAGCCAATTGGAAAAAATAACTCTATTTTCTTCACTTATTTCAAGAAGCGCGGAAATTTCTTTATCGTCTTCCGGACCGTTTTTAAAGCATTTTTTCAGCTTTATTTTAATGGGGCCAAAATTTATGGAAGAATTTTTTTTTATATTCTCCTGGTAAACTTTTCCGCTGATTTTATCCAGAATCTGCAATTTTACCCCACCTATCTCTATCGGTTGGGACTCCCAGATGGAAGATTCCTCTCCGAAGTCGTCGTTTTGGATAATTTCCTTCAAAGATTTTCGGGTTTTTCCGGATTTTTCCGGAACGGCCGCCAATAGAAATCCATTAATTATGCATAAAAAAAATAAAAGAAGCCCCCAATGGGAACGGCCGCTAATTCTTTTCATTGTCCAACGCCATATCGCCGTCTGCGTCGTTTAGATCGTCTCCGGATTCGCTAATTAAGTCGTCGTCGTCGACGACAACGTCAATTTCATCCACCACGACGTCGCTTTTATCCTGAAAGTTTTTAGTTTTTCTTTTTGATAGATACTCCGGATCAAATACGGCCTTGCATACGGGACAAATTATTGGAGATTTATCAAAATCATAAAAGCGAGCGCCACAACTCAAACAAATCCTTTTGATTCCCCATTCGTCTTTATTCATAACTTCGCTTCCCTCATTATAATTATAAGCGGAGATGATAGTATCCCTAAGACTTTTCTAAAGTCAAATAAATACTTCAGATCCAATGGAAAAAATTATGGAAAGTTGCCGACTAAAAGCAGATTTTCAACTGAATTAACGCGCAATGAGAATGTACGGCCGAGAGAAATCGTTGAAAAATTCAGTTGGATTTTCTCGCCATAGACTTAAGATATATCCTCCTAATCCTGATCCGATCGGCTTTGCGGCCGCCGCTCCGCCAGATAGAAGTTTTTTTATGTGAAGTGACGTGGATGGAGTAGACAATCCCCATCGCTGAAAAACTTCATTGCTCAAAGAGACGCCCTCTTTTAGTTCGTCAAAGTTGGCGGTTTTCATGGCGTCTTCGCATAGATTGGAGGCCAAGTCCATCTGTTTATCGAGTTCTCGCGCAAAATTTTCGTCTTTCAAAAAGACTTTTCCGACGATTTCCGCGCAATTGGATGTTAGGGATTTTTCTCCCGAGTAGCTAAGAACGAAATGAGGCCAAAATTTCGGTTTTAGAAACTCTACTATTTTATTTTTCTCAAAAATGACGGGTTTATTTTCAATGGCGACGGCTATGTCGAGTCCGCTACTTTTTTGATGAAATTTGTCCTCGAGATGGCGCGCCAACTGCGCCGCGTCGTCGCAGAGTCCGCAATGTCTGAATAGATTAGCGATGTTCGCGCATATCGCCGCAGAGCTTCCGAGTCCGGCTTTTAGGGGGATGTTGCTGGTCACGCCAATTCGGCCAGAAATTTTTTCCAGTGGAATTTTCAGAAATTTAGAAGCTCTTTTCAGCAGGGAAAAAATAGTTTTTTTCAACGATTCATGATCTGTAACAATTGAAAAATCAGTATTTTTGTCAAAAGTAATGGAATTCGTATAATTGCGCAGAGGAAACGCAATGGCTTTACCTCCTCTCACCACAGAATGTTCGCCGGAAAGTATCCACTTGGCGTGGGATTTCATGCGTATGGAAGAATGGGTCATTGCTTATTCCACAATGGATCGTTGATACTTTTTAGAAACTCATTGTGGATTGATATTTCTTCTTCGGATACGGAAAAATACCGTCTTTCATATGTTTTTTGCTTTTTTCTAAGGGACTGTACTGTATTCTGAGTTTCCGTCGCAAAGAAAAGGCCGCTTTGTCGTCCTCCCAATAAATTTATGTATACTTCCGCCAACAGCTTGCTATCGATCAGAGCTCCGTGAGCGACGCGAACGGAGGTATCTATATCGAATCTTTTGCATAAAGCGTCAAGATTGGCCGGCATTCCAGGAAATTTTTTTTTGGCTATCTCCAAAGTGTCGACGATATTTTCTAGGTTTAAGAGCGGCTTTCCTATCCGATCTAATTCGCTGTTTAGAAATCCGACGTCGAATCTTGCGTTGTGGATTATAAGCGTCGCGTCTCCGATAAAATTTAGAAAATCATCCGCTATTTCGCGGAAGAGCGGCTTGTCGGCCAGGAATTCGTCCTGAAGTTTGCTTATGTTTGCGGCTTCCCGCGACATTTTTCTTTGAGGATTTATATAGGTCTGATAGGCGTTTCCCGTCGGCACGTGATTTTTCAATTCGACGCATGCGATCTCGACAACGCGATCTCCGTTTTCATGGCTTAGGCCGGTAGTTTCAGTATCGAGTACAATTTCTTTAACATACTTGGAAATAGTCATAATTTTTAAACTTTTTTGTGCAACCATTGGGGATTATATCACTTTTTTGGGAATAATTAAGTGGCGATTTTTGCAGAAATTTTAGTTTTAGACGATATGGAGGATATACAGGATTTATTCCTTCAAAAATTTCGTCATCAAATTAATGAAGGAATTTACAGATTTTCCTTTGCAAAATGCCTGGAAGAAGCTTTAAATCTTCTGAAACAGAAATCATTTGACATCTTTGTATCTGATATTAACGTTGCCGGAATGGACGGCATAAGTTTTATCGCCCAGCTGCGCAAAGAATACAAGCTGATGAGATCAATAGTCATATCCGCCTACGGAGACATAAATACGCTGAGAGCCGTTATGCGCGGCGGAGCCCACGATTTCGTGATTAAACCAATAGATTTTAAAGATTTTAGCGATACTTTGGACAAAACCGCCGGCGTCGTTGAAAATTTAAAAAAGGCCGAGGCGACCAACAAAAGGTTATCGGCAATTTCAGATGAATTAGACGTGTCCGCCAAACTGCAAAGAAGCATTTTGCCAGCGAATATGCTCAAAAAAGGAAGCATTGAAATTTGGGCTGATTCCATATCCGCCGCCGAAGTGGGAGGAGATTTTTACGACTTTTTTTGGTTGAGCGAAAATAAATTGGGCGTAGTTATGGCCGACGTATCCGGAAAAAATGTATCGGCCGCCATGTTTGCCCTCATAGCCAAAACTTTAATCAAATCGTTTGCGAAGATTTATCCGTCTCCGGCGGAATGTTTTAAAAATGTGAATAAAATTTTATATGGAGAAAATGTCACCTCCATGTTTGTCACCGCCATATACGGCATAGTTGATACGGAAGTTAACACCATAACCTACACCAATGCCGGACATCTTCCAATCGCGGTCATACGCAATGGGCGAAATCCGATTTTTTTAACATGCGATTCCGGAGTAGCCCTTGGAATTCTAGAAGAGGTGGAATTTGTTAATAATGTGCATAGCTTTTCGCCCGGAGAGATGATTTTTCTCTACACGGACGGAGTTCCAGAGGCCGCCAACAAAAGCGGAGAGGAATTTGATAACGAGCGTTTTTACGAGGTTCTTAAGGAAAATTCTAATATGTCTCCGAATCTGTTAACTAAGGCGTTGATAGATTCAATTAAGAATTTTACTAAGGGAGCTCCTCAGTCGGACGACATTACAACTTTGTGCCTGAAATATAGATTAAGGATAGCTAGCAATGCTGCTTAAAATTAAGAACAGCATATCCGAAATAGGCAGAATATGCGATAGCGTTAAGAGATTCTGTTTCAAAAATGACATATCTACTAAAAAATGTCACGACATTACCCTTATACTTGACGAGATCGTCACCAACATCATTAAATACGCCTACACGGACAAAAAAGAACATCAAATTACCCTAAGCATACAAAAGAAAAAAGAGTGTGTTAGCATAAAATTGACGGACGACGGCATACATTTTGATCCTCTATCGCAGATAACGCCGGACGTGACTTCCTCAATAGAGAAGAGACAGATAGGCGGTCTTGGCATTTTTATAGCGAAACAACTATCGGACGCCATCGCATATTCCAGAATCAATGAAAAAAATCAGTTGCAAATAATAGTTTCAATAAATAAGGAGAAAGATCATGGAGATTAATGTATTAATAGAGGATGGAGTAACTATTTTAACGCCGGTGGGTAAAATCGATACCTCGACGGCCAAAGCCTTTGAAGACGGAATCATGAATGCGGTGGAGGCAAACAACAAAATAGCTATCCGCTTTAGCGAAATTGACTATATATCTAGCGCCGGACTGCGAGTCGTATTAATGGCCGGAAAAAAGCTATCCGCCTCCAAAGGCGCTCTTGCCCTGATAAATATGCCGGAAAAGATATTTTCAGTTTTTAAAATGAGCGGATTCGACAAAATATTAAAAATATATCCATCTTTTGAAGAATCTAAATCATTTTTTAACTAATTTATTGTTTA
>JAISMI010000056.1 GCA_031276835.1 Holosporaceae bacterium
TTTTAAAATGACTCCGCACCGCGTTTTTGACCAATTTTAACCTGGTCATACCGCCAACCATAACAACGCCGTCCAAATTTTCTACGCCGGAATCCTTCAGAACGTAGTCGGCTATTTTCATAGTTTTTTGTAGGAAATCCCGAGAAACTTCCTCTAGAATTTCTGGCGATAGAAGAAATTCGTAATTTTTGTTTTTATAAACGTAGTTTTTGCGAATTTCCGGTAAGTCCGCCAATTGCTCCTTCATAATTTTAGCCGTCATTTTTCCGGAGATTTTTTCATTTTCGCCCGCTGAATTTATATCCAGATCGTGAATTCGGAAATTATAAGCCAATATGGCGTTGTCGACGTCGTCCCCTCCGAGATAATTGTCTCCGCCGGCGGCTAAAACCTGAAAAATACCGGCCGCCAGCCGAAGAACGGAAAAATCGAAGGTGCCTCCTCCAAAATCATAGACCGCAAATATGCCGTTCTCTTTTTTGTCCAATCCGAAAGCAACGGCGGCGGCCGTCGGTTCATTTATCAGACGCAAAACTCTAATTCCAGCTATGGACGCCGCCTGTCGGGTGGCGGTCCTCTGGAGATCCGAAAAATGAGCCGGAACCGTAATAATCGCCGCGTCAATCTTTTCGCCAATGGCTTCTTCCACATGATGTTTCAGATACAAAAGAATATCTGCCGAAATTTCAACGGGACTTTTGCCGCATAATTTGCGATCGCTTCCCATAAAACGTTTCACCGAAAAAATAGTACGGCCGGAATCCAATTGGTAAATCGCCTCCCGTCCGACAATGGGATGGTCTTCTGAATAATTCACAACCGACGGAGTCATAATGGCTCCCCCAATTATAATGGGAGTCGGCGCGCCGTCTTTAATGGATGAAACAACCGACGCCGTCGTTCCTAAATCAATTCCAATCGTAGCCATCTGACTTAATTTTTTCCCTAAAAGAACTGACGAACCTCAGCAAACTATAATATTTTTCGAACTCGTCCATATTATTTTCAAGATCATATAACCTATCGATCAATTCTGAAACTCGCGTTGATAACTTCTCCCGAAATATCTCTTTTTCCCTAGTCGACGTCAAAGATTCATATTTTTCCCGCCAACTAAACATCTCTGAAGTAAAGTCGGAGGCGACTTTATCCGCCTCTTTTCCATTGATTTCCAGCAGATGCCTAGCTCTTTCAATCGGATCCAACAAAACCCTATAGGCAACGTTCAAACGGGCCGACTCCGCCGATTCCGCTCCGTTGGCGTCCGGATGAACGGCGGACTGTTTCCGCAAATAAGATTGCAGCAACATCTCCTCATTTATCCTATAACCAACGGGAATTTCAAAAATTTCGAAATAATTCATGATAACTTAGAAACAGCGTCCTTCGCCACAAGAATTGCCGCTATCGTCAAAGCAAAATGATTTTCCGCATCCGCATTTGGATTTCGCGTTTGGATTCTCGAAAACTATACTGCCTCCCATCGGACCGCTGACGTAGTCCATGTTCATGCCGGCCACAAAAATTGCCGCCTTCGAGGCTATGTATACGTCCACGCCTCCCTCCTGCATCACAAGATCGCTCGGATCAATCTCCTTCACGAAACTGATTTCGTAGGCCGTTCCCTGACAGCCTCCAGGAACGACGTCTACGCGAATTCCCAGGCAATTTTCCTGAGCAACGGCTTTCCTTATGAAATCCAAAGCTCCGTCCGTAATATTTATGAATTTTTCTTCCATGATTCCTCCTAAATTATTTTTCACTCTGATTTTTTATCAGATAATTCTCTATGGCCTTATCGACGGCCTCCTCGGCCAACACCGAACAGTGAGCTTTAACGGGAGATAAAGATAAATACTGGGCGACTTCTTTGTTTTTGATGGTCTTCGCCTCCTCCAGACTCTTCCCATGAACCCACTCGGTTATTAACGCGCTGGACGCTATCGCGGCGCCGCATCCGAAGGTTTTAAATTTTGCCTCGGAAATTTTACCATTTTCATCGACTTTTATCTGCAATTTTATCACGTCGCCGCAGCTGGGAGCTCCCACGACGGAAGTTCCGACATTTCTATCGCTTTCGTCTAGACTTCCAACATTTTTCGGATCGTTATAGCGATCCATTACTTCCTTTGAATATTCCATTTTTTCTCCTTACCATATTGGGCTCATTGCTCGCAACCTGTTTACCACATCCACGATCCTTGAAGACGCGTAGTCGACCTCCTCAAAAGTCGTAAATCGTCCTAATCCTATGCGCAAGGAAGAGTGCGCCAAATCTTCCCGAATAGAAATCTCTCTTAAAACATAGGATGGCTCAAGAGAATCGGAAGTACAAGCGGATCCGGAAGAGACGCAAATATCCGGCATACCCAGCATAATGCCTTCCCCTTCTATACCGTCAAAACTTAGATTTATACAACCAGGAATTCTCCTGTTTTCATCTCCGTTCAAGTAAACTTTGTCCAGACTATCAAAAATCTTTTTCAAAAAATAGTTTTTTAATTCGGTTAGTCTTATGCGTTCGGTTTCCATTTCAAATCGAGCAATCTCGCAGGCCTTTCCTAACCCCACGCAAAGAGGAGTCGCCAGCGTTCCCGATCTGACGCCGCGCTCCTGTCCTCCTCCAAAAAATAGAGGCTTGAGTCTTACGCGCGGTTTCAGTCGAACGTATAACGCCCCCACTCCCTTGGGGCCGTAGATTTTGTGTCCGGAAATGCTCATAAGATCAACCCGCGACGCATCTACTTTTATTTTCCCAACCGCCTGAGCCGCATCCGTGTGAAATAACGCGCCCCTACTTCGGCAAATTTCGCTAATTTCGTCAATCGGCTGAATTGTGCCAATTTCATTGTTTACGCTCATGACGGAAACAAGAATTGTGCGCTCGTCTACGGCCTTCTCCAGACTTTGTAGATCTATTATGCCATTTCGCAGAACCGGAATTGCGACAATCTCAAACCCTTCGCGCTCTAGTGCGCGACAGGCTTCCAAAACACACTTGTGCTCCATGACGCTGGTGATTATTTTGTTTCCCTTCTCCCTGTAGAAACGCGCCGCCCCTTGAATTGCAAGATTGTTGGATTCGGTGGCGCCGGACGTAAATAATATCTCGCGGGGATCGTCTGCATTTATGAGATCGGCAACCTGTTTTCTTGCTTTTTCAACGGCCTCCTTTGCCCGCAATCCCATAACGTGATTTATGGAATGGGGGTTTCCAAAATCTTCACAAAAATATGGCGTCATATCTTCCAAAACCCTTTTATCGCATGGCGTGGTTGCCTGATAATCCATATACACAACGTCTATTGTCTTTTTTTTCAATTTACTCTCCCCAATGTTCAACGCCGGCTTTATGGCGTCGACGAGCCTACACGATAATTATTTTTTTTATAATTGTAAATATGCAACACATATTAAACCAACAATATACAATCACAAGTTCTGTTGCTTTTATAGCGCACAATTCGATATATTAATTTTTTATAAAAAACAAATCATGATTTTTTTATAAAAAAAATTATTTTTACTCAATTATGAGAAATATTCTAGTGATCACAAATCGATATTTTACAATATTAGTAAAATAAAAATCTATAAAAAATAAATTAATAAAAAATAATAATATTTTAGATACAAGTGTTTTTGCCCATTAAAGGTTGTAAAACTTGTTCCTATAGAAATCGGCGACGTTAAAACTATTATCCTCAAACTTTAGGGATCAATAGTCTCTAATAATTTCCTATAATATTAATTTCTTTTATCTTATAACAGACGTAAATTGTAAGGCGCCTTTTTCCAATTGAAAAAAACTTACTTTTAGGCTAACGTGTTCTAATATTTTAGCGGAGATAAAGTATGGCGGTCTATGGTTCATCTAGTAAGAAGTCCTGTCGTAACCACCTGGACTCTCATATAGGAAGTCGAGTTAAATCCCGTAGGTCATTTCTTGGAATTAGCCAGGAAAAACTCGGAAATTATCTTGGAATTACTTTTCAGCAGGTGCAAAAGTATGAAAAAGGCATAAATAGAATCAGCGCCAGTACATTGTACGATATTTCTAACTTGTTATCCGTTGATTTATCGTATTTCATCGAGGGATATAACGGACCCGCATCGTTGAGCGAGAACGGCGCGCCAATCTATGAAACGGATCGCGCATTGAAAAAAGAGACGACCGAGCTGCTTCGCGCCTATCATAAAATCAAAGATCCTTCCGTTAGAAAAAAAATGTTAGAATTGATAAAAACAATCGCGGCGGTACAAAAAACAAATTAACTTCTTACCAAAACAATAATTCTTTGATTCCATTGTGATTTTAGGCTAAAATTTATTTAACATAGATTCGCAAAACTCCCAATCTATGCATCCCCGAATGATTTTATTAACATACGAAGCCCGATCGTTGCGATAATCGATGTAATAGGAATGCTCCCATAAATCGACGACGCAAAGCGCCTTTCGAGGGGTTCCCACGAAATTTTCAGCGTTTTGCGTATTGACGAAGGAAAGTTTTTGGTTTTCCCAGACGAGCCAGCACCATCCGCTGCCGAACATTGTGTTGGCAAACGAGACATATTGACTCAAAAATTCATCCAGCGTCCCGAATTGATCGTCTATCAAACTTTTTAATTCTCCGGCCGGCGCCTGTTCCGATACTTTTAAGCATTTCCAATAGAAATCATGATTAAATAACTGGGCGGCGTTGTTGAAAATTTTTTGATCAACTCCTCGAGACTGAATAATGATCTCCTCGAGGGTTTTATCTGCAAATTTCGTACCTTCCGCCAATGAATTTAAAGTTTTTGCGTATCCGCAATGATGCTTACCGTAATGATAATCCACCGTCTCCGAGCTTAAAACCGGCATAAACTCTTTACGGATAATCTGCGCTTGAAAAATAGCTATTTCTTCCTCCAATTCTAAGGTTTATATTAGAGCCAACGACCGCCTCTAATGAAAAGCGTAATTCATTGACGTTGATTTATTCTACATTCATGTCTAAAAATTAGCAATAGAGGGAACTGCGGCGGTTACAGAATTGTCCGCTAAATATGAAAATTAATCCGAGAGACGTTGATTTTCGAGACGCTAACAAAAGTATTCGCCAACGCGGCCAAGATTCGCTAAATTTGCGGAAATTTTAGCGATCTTGGAACGCGGTTTCTATTCTTAAAGGCAGTTTCGTTTCCATTCTTATCGAGCAATCCCAACTGCGGTTACGTCGGTTAAATTATTCTCTGACGTCCTCGTCGCCCTCTTCGTCGTCTAATTTTTTAATTGCGGCATTAATTTTAATTATCCAGTCGAGTTTTTTTCCATCGGAAATTGTGTCGGGTAATTTCTTAATTAAGTCTGTCAGATACCACAATCCATCCTTTGAAAGATCGCTAATAATCCCGTCAAAATCGGCTTCATTGATATTATTCCATGATATCCTATTCAGCCTTGATATTTCTGCAGTTTTACCGGAATAACGTCCTAGATCAGTCCTATATGATCTTCGGAGACGGTTTTCGCCGCGGCCCAGGTTGGTATCGTTCTCATCAGACTCTTCGGCGGAAAAAGACTCTCGCTCCGACGATTCATTTTCATCGCTGGACTCGTTTCTGGCATTATTATGCGTCGAAAGCGAATCCAAGAATTTTTGCGTTTTTTCATTAAGCGTCTCTAAAACGCCGAAAATCTCCAACACTTTACCTATGGTTTCATTTTTATCAGAAGTCTGCGCCTGTGGAATTATGATTAATTCCATTTTATTGGCCAACCTTTCCCTAATGGCGGCAATATCGTCTCTAATGGAAGCCGTCGTATCCTTCGATGCGCGCTTCAAATTTAGATCTGCTTGGTCGAGAGCTCTTTTGGCGAGATCCAGATTTTTTTCAGCGGAAGCTATCGCTCTATCCGACGGTTTTTTGGCGTCTTTTGCGGACTGCAGTGATTTTTCAGCCCTCGCCACCCCTTCTTCCGCCTTTTGTTTATTTCTTTTAACGTTGAAAAATTCCTTGTCGGTAAGTTTTTCCGCATCTATGTTTTTCGACGCGTCAGATATTTCGTTAAAAAGGCCGTATATTCCCGCAACGAAATCCGCGCTTACCTTCGCTTTAACAAGCTCTTTTCTTTTGGCGTCGCGTATTAATTCAACGCACTTGACGAGGGCGTCGAAATTTCTCAAACTCGTCGTCGCGTCTTTTATTCTCCTAGGGTCGATAATTGGATATCTATGATTTAACTGATCCGCCGATTTCAACGAATCTTGTAGAAGAGCTTTTTGTTTTCTCAATTGAGCGGCGGTTTGATTTATTTTTTCCTTAGCGTTAGTTCCAAACGCGGCTCCAACATCCGACTGCATCGCGCTACTCTGCCCAATTTTCGAAAGCAACGGCAATTTTGCATGCGCGTACGACGAACATATCAACATAAAAGCGCCGGCAATAATTATTCCTCCGTTAAGCGTTTTTTTCATTTTTTTCTCCATTCTCAAGTAATTAATTAAATATTATTGATATATAATTAACAATAAGTAAATAAACAAAATAAATTTTTATTATTATAAAGATTTTGCGGGGGATTTCTGTTGCCCGGCTCCCCCGAACCGCGTCTACTTAATTAAGCGGCAATAGCAACTGCCTCGCCAACAAAATTATCGTTGCATGCGACAAAGTTATCGTTCGCATTTATATTTTCGGTTCTATGACGTAAACCACCACGAATGAAAATCGCGCTTTTCAATGTGCGTCGAATCTATTCATCCCCTTAATATGGTGGAGATGTCGGGCTCCGCCCCCGAGTCCACATCATCTATTAATCGCGACGTTTATCATTATATTTGCCTTAGCAACGAAATCATTATACGCCCATAAACGTTAAGAAATCAACCAACGAAAATTTGCTGGGATCGCCATGAAAATATAGAAATTTGCTTTCTAATTCCTGCGAAAGAAAATACTGCCTTTGAAGCTATCGCCAATTCAGACGAGCGGCTACGGTCTGCAGGCCGAAAATTAAATTTTTTGGAAGGAAGAAATAATTAACGGAGTAATTCCCCAATTTTTTTGTAGAGCGGCTCAAAATTTATCATCGCCTATCCTTACCGCGCGTCTAGGAGATCGAAAATTTTGCCAATTTATGGTGAAGCGTACGCAGAGGGATATCCAGCTCTTTGGAGGTTAGCGTTTTACTGCCGTTAAATTTTTCCATGGTATGCAAAATGGTCTCCCGTTCCACTTGTCGAAGCGTTTTGGTCGCATTGGGGGAGTCGGGAATGAAATCGTCGATAATTTTATCCGAAGAAAGCAGAACGGCCCGCTGAACGGTATTTTCCAGTTCCCTAATATTGCCCTTCCAATCTGCGTTTTTTAGAGACGTTAGGAAACGTCTGGACAACGATTTCCGTCCCAACGAATATTTATCGCAGAAAAGTTTGGCCAGCGGTTCGATATCTAAAGGACGATCGTTCAATCTTGGCATTTTTATGGGAATAACGTTTAATCTATAGAAAAGATCCTCGCGAAAACAGCCGTCTAACACCGCCTGATATAGATCGCGATTGCTGGTGGCAATAATTCTGACGTCTACATTTATGGTTCCATTTTCCCCCAATCGGGATATCTCTTTCTCCTGGATTGCCCGTAAAAGTTTTGACTGCAGACCAAGAGGTATTTCGCTTATTTCATCCAACAAAATGGTGCCGCAATGGGCTTCTTCAAATTTTCCAATTCTCCGCTGAACGGCGTTGGTGAAGGCGCCCTTTTCGTGGCCAAATAATTCTGATTCCAACAATGTCTCCGGAATGGCGGCGCAATTAATCGT
>JAISMI010000081.1 GCA_031276835.1 Holosporaceae bacterium
TATCGACGAGCATTTCGGCAATTTTTTTTTCGGAGTCGTTGAAATGCAAAAATGAAGTCTCCTTGAAAATTTCATTCCGTAAATTATTTTTACTTTGAAGTTTTTCGACGTTGATATGGCGATTTTCATGGTTGCTTTTTTCCATTAAAAATGGATTATCCATAAATTTTTCATCCACGTATTCGCGTAGCTCCAAATTATTCATTTCCAGGATTTTTAAAGAATATTGAAGAGATTGCGACATAATTTGTCGCTGATTGACTAGTAATAGATGATCAATTCTCTCTTTCATATGAAGAGTTATAAATGGAAAAACTTTCTCCAAGGTAAATTTTTCGGGCTATATCGCTATTTATTATTTCTTCGGAAGTTCCTTCGGTCAGAATTTTTCCTTCGGATATTATATATACGTAATCAGCTAGAGGCAGAGCGTCCCGAACGTTATGATCGGTGATAATAACGCCTATTTCTTTTTTTTTCAGATCGAGAATCATATTTTTCATTTCTTCGACGGCCAGCGGATCAATTCCGGCAAGAGGTTCGTCTAGTAATATGAAACTTGGATTTGTCGCCAGGGCTCTTGCGATCTCCAATTTACGTCTTTCTCCTCCCGAAACGCTTACGGCGGAAAGTTTTCTTACGCTGGTTAGCGATAAGTCGTCCAGAAGTTTTTCCAGAAGAGCGTTTAATTTATGGGGACTTAATTTTCTCGCCTCGAGAACGGCTAAAATATTTTCTTCAACGGTTAACCCTCTGAAAATGGATGATTCTTGCGGAAGATATCCGACGCCGAGACGGGCCCGTTTATACATGGGGAGTTCCGTAATTTCCTTTTCGTCCAGGAATATATGTCCGGAATCCGGCTTTACTAGTCCGCATAGCATGGAAAACGTCGTCGTTTTTCCGGCTCCGTTGGGACCCAGTAGGGCCGTAATTTTTCCTCTGGACGCTTTAAAACTTATATCGTCGATGATATTACTCTTGCCCAAAGTTTTTTTTAGATTTTTACAAACAATTTTTTCTTTCATTTTCAGTGTATTCCGTCATTCACAATACCGCTGGATTTATCGAGACTAACGTCGCCGGTTTTCGTATCCAACGTTGCCGCGCTTCCGAAAACATTACCATGCTCGTTTGAAATCGCAACATTACCAAAAACTCGTATCAGATCATTCTCAAGAATCCCTTTATTGGCGCGGATTGTAACATCTTTTGTCTTTATTATCAAAGAACCGTTTGCCTCTATGTTGTTTAATTTACCATCGACTATGCGCGCTCGCATGGCGTCGGATCTAACGTTATAATCGTTTCCGTCTTTCCTATAGAGCAGGACGACGTCCTCCTGGGCCAGCGCTTTGTCCGGATAATATAAAATGCCGCTTTTGGCTTTTAATTGGTAATTTTTGCTAATGTATACGGCGTTCCCAATGGCGTTTACGCTTTGAATATTTTTGGCTGCGTCGAAGCGAATGATCATTTTATTAGAGCTGACTTTGTCTGATTTAAAAAATCCTTTGGCGTCGTCGGCAAGCGTGAGAACATTTTCCTCCATGCTAAAGAAATATTTTTTTGCGGATACTGTTACATTATCCCGAGAAATTGCGACCGCGGCGTTTCCGGACGCAGTTTTTTTGTTAAAATCGACGAGCAATTCTTCTGTTTTTATCAATAAACCGGATTCCGTTGACAATATCACGTTTCCTATGAACTCGCACTCGGTTTTCTCTCCTCTGATTGCGTTTGAAACGTCGGCGGAAATGGTTCCGACTTCTCCATTTGAAAGAGTAAACGTGGAAACTATATTTTTTAGCGTGTAGTTGTCTTTTTTTGTCTCGTAAATGTCGTCGGATTTTAGATTAATTTCCTTGCCTCTTTTATCATGGGTTTTAATTTTTACTTCGGAAAAATAATTGTTTCTTTGAGATAAAGAAGTATCTCCGTATATTTCTTTTTTGTTTTCCACGATAAAAGGAAGTAAAGTCATAAAAATTAGAACGGATAGAAAAACAAAAAAAGCGGATATTAGCTTGATTTTGACTCTTCTTTTACGCAAGACCCGCTCTCAAACAATCGTGAATATGTATAATTCCACAGGGAAGATCATTTTCGATTACGAATAAACTAGTGATTTTATAATTGTTCATTATTTTAGTAGCCTCTTGCGCAAACGTTTCTTTGAAAACGAGCTTAGGATTTCGGTTCATCACTTGGGAAGCTTTCATTTCTAAAAAATCGGGACAGATATTTCTTCTCAAATCGCCGTCGGTAATGACTCCGACGATCTTATTGGCGTCGTCCACTACGCATACGCATCCGAATGATTTGTGGGTCATTTCTATAATGACCGATTTCATTAGATCGTCTTTGCTTACGATGGGAGCGTTTTCATGCATTAAATCTTTCACCATGAGAAGACGTTTTCCCAAGGCGCCTCCCGGGTGCAGATTTTTGAAATCGTCCCGATTGAATTCTTTTCTCTTCAATAGACAGAGCGCTATTACGTCGCCAATGGCCAACATCATGGTGGTTGTGGTGGTGGGCGCAAGATTGTAGGGACACGCCTCGTTGATGGACGGCATGGTTATGCAGACGGCGGAAGATTTTGCTAAAATACTCTCCGAAATAGACGTGACGGCTACAATGTCTATGCCGAAACGATTGGCGTAGGACAACATGGGGATTAATTCCTGAGTATTTCCTGACAACGAAAGAACCAGTAGAACGTCTTCGTTGGAAATTTCCCCTAGATCTCCGTGACTTGCCTCGGCCGGATGTAGAAAAAACGACGGAGTTCCGGTCGACGCCAAAGTCGCAGAGATTTTACGACCTATGTGACCAGGTTTTCCCATGCCGGACACGATAATGTGTCCTTTTTTTTGGTAAAGCAAATCGACGGCCTTTATAATACTGTCGTCCAATGAATCGCGCATTGCCTCCAGGCCGCAAATTTCATCTTCGATTATGGATTTTGCGTATTCCAGTTCACCGTTCATTTTTACTACTCCACTGTTACAGATTTTGCTAAATTTCTTGGTTTATCGACGTCGGCGCCACGCAAAAGAGCGACATAATAGGCCAGCAGTTGCAGCGGTATCGCATACATAATAGGCGTAAATTCCGTGTGAATTCGGGGAAGAATTATTTTTGTGGTCTCCGGCGGCAAAAGTTCGCTTCCGCTAAGATCGGTGAAAATGATTATGTTTTTTCCTCGCGCGAGAGCCACCTGAATATTGGACGCCGTCTTTTCAAATAATTCATTATGGGGACAGAGGCATATCACTGGAATATCGTCGTCTATCAAAGCAATTGGACCATGTTTCATTTCTCCGGCGGCGAATCCTTCGGCGTGGATGTAGGAAATTTCTTTCAATTTTAAAGCTCCCTCCAGAGCTATTGGATACAAAGGCCCGCGTCCGAGATATATGGCGCTGTTGGCCGTGGATATTTTGGGAGCAAGGCCTTTTATGTCGTCGCAGAGGTCGAGGGCTTCCTCGCAAATTGAAGGAAGATTCTGAAATTCTCGAGTTAGGAATTCATGATTTCTAAAGGCTATGCCGGCCAGTATTACCAATTGCGCGGTGAACGCCTTTGTGGAGGCGACGCCTATCTCTACGCCGGCCTCCGTATAGAAAACAAAATCTGAAACTCGAGAAATAGCGCTGTTTTTCACGTTGGCGACGGCCGCCACTTTAGAATTACTATTTTTTCTGACGTATTCTAACGCTTCCAAGGTATCGATGGTCTCTCCCGACTGAGTTATCGCAATGGCCAACGTATTTGGTCCAATGATCGGAGTTCTGTATCTGTATTCGGATGCAATTTCAACGTCCGTGGGAATTTTTAAAAATTTTTCAAACCAATATTTGGCGACCATTCCAGCGTAGTAGGATGTTCCGCAAGCTAAAATTAAGATTCTCGAGACGTTGTGAAAAATTTCTCCGCCGATTCTATTGTATAATATGGTTCTGCGAATAGCGCTGGGTTGCTCCATAATTTCCTTAAGCATATAGTGGGCGTATTCCCCTTTGCCGGTGTTGATCAGATCGTCGGATATTTTTTGTTTAGTCGGTTTTATGGGATTTGAATTTTTATCGAAAAACGACGCGCGCCCATGGGCGATTTCCACCCATTCTCCGTCTTCCAGATAGACTACGTCGCTGCAAATAGCGGATATGGAGCTTACGTCTGATCCTAAGCATACGTATTTTCCAAAACCGACGGCAAGAGGACTCCTATGTCTAGCGGCCATCATGACGTCGGGAAAGGAGGAGAATATTGCCGCGATTGCGTAACTCCCCTCTATCAGACCTAGAACTTTTTGAAACGCTTGACGAGGAGAAAGCCCATTGTTCACTTCCCGCTGCAACAAATGGGCGATCGCCTCCGTATCAGTTTCAGTCTCAAAAATAAATCCGTCCTTTTGTAGATCAAACTTTAACTCTTTGTAATTCTCGATAATGCCATTGTGGACGACGGCGACTCCTTCGGAGGCGATGGGATGAGCGTTATTTTCCGTCGGTTTTCCGTGAGTCGCCCAGCGAGTATGTCCTATTCCGATTCCGCCTGAAAGCGGATTATTTTTCAATTTGGTTTTCAGATTCTGTAATTTACCAACGGCGCGTAATTTTTCAATTCGTCCCTCCTGGACGACGGCGATTCCGGCGGAATCGTAGCCTCTGTACTCCAGCTTTTCCAATCCGGATATTATGTGGTTTACGACATTTTCATTATTTATTCCGGCAATTCCTATTATTCCGCACATTTTTTCCGTTTCCTAAAATTTATGGACCAATTATGAATATTTTTTTGGCGACCTCTGGCGACG
>JAISMI010000091.1 GCA_031276835.1 Holosporaceae bacterium
CCAAGTTTTTCCCCCTCTCTTATTCGTTCTGAACAGCGAGAAACGGATCTTATTTCTCCGGTCAATCCGATTTCTCCGAAGACAAACGTTTCGTCGAATATTATTTTTCCGCTTCTGGCGGATAGCAAACTCATGGCCGCCGCGAGATCGCAAGCCGGCTCCGATATTTTTAATCCGCCGGCTATGCTTAGGTAGACGTCCATGTCCGAGAACGATATTTTGCACTTGGACTCTATAACCGCCAGCACGGTAAACAGTCTATTTATATCCCATCCGACTACGGTTCTTCTGGGAGATGAAAAATAGCTCCTTGATACCAAAGCCTGCACCTCCACTAAAATAGGGCGCGTACCTTCAATTCCAGAAAAAACGACGGATCCAGGAACATTTTCATTCCTCTGGGTTAAAAATAAAACTGAAGGATTGGATACGCCGATCAATCCTTTTTGCTGCATTTCGAAAATTCCCAACTCGTCGCATGGTCCATAGCGATTTTTAACGGCCCTTAGAATACGATAGGAGTTTCCGCGTTCTCCTTCAAAATAAAGAACGGTATCCACCATATGTTCTAGTATTTTAGGTCCGGCTATGACTCCGTCTTTGGTTACGTGACCGATAAGAAAAACCGTCGTACCGGTGGATTTTGCGAAATTTATCAGTTTGTAGGCGCACGTTCTAACTTGAGAAACAGTTCCTGGAATTGAATCGACTGACGAACTTTGCAACGTCTGAATCGAATCAATTACAAGAAAGTCGACGTCTTCTCCCAATGAATTTATAATGGCGTCTATGTCCGTTTCGCAGGCCAGTTTCACGGCGGAGTCGCCTACTCCCAGTCTGGCGGCGCGCATACAAATTTGTTCATTGGACTCTTCTCCGGAAATATAAACGCTATTGTAATCCTGAGATAAAGCCGCCGATATCTGCAGCAATAGAGTGGATTTTCCAATTCCTGGATCTCCCCCCACCAGAATCACAGATCCGGAAACTATTCCTCCTCCTAATACGCGATCAAATTCGCCGACGTCGCTTAATTTTCGGTCCAATTTTTCCTGCGGAGCCGAAAGACCTTGAAATTTAAGATTGCCGCCGCTTGATTTTAATCCGCCGCCGGAGGAAATATTTTCAATTATAGTGTTCCATTGGCCGCAATCTTCGCATTTTCCTAGCCATTTGGGATACTGAGCTCCGCATTCGTTGCAATAAAATTTTTTTTCATGCTTTGTCATAGATCATCCTGAAAATTGATAAATTATAGAACATATTATTGATTTATTCCATTTTAAAGTAGCGTTTTTACTTTGCTTTTGCCTACGTCGTCGACCAAAAATTTTCCGGATAATATTTCGTCCATGGTTTTTGAATAGTCGCCATTATCTTCGTGGACGACGATTCCTTGTAGTATTCTGGTCTCGGTTTTACTTGATTTTTTAGCAATGATCACGACTCTATTGGCTTCGCAATTAATTTTGGGAAAAATGGGAATCAATTGCACCGATCCGGCAATTCCGCGTAGGGAATATAAAATATCATCAATGCGAGAGGCCTTATGGATCATTGAAAAAATCCCCTCATTTTTTAATTTTTTAAAGCAAAATAATATCCAATCGGACAGATTTACGGTTTCGAAATTTGCTAATCTTTTAGTTTCAGAAATTCTAGAGGATTTTTGGGAAAAAAAAGGAGGATTGGTGACTATCTGATCGAATAATTTGTTTTTTAACGATAAATTTTCCTTTGCGTTTTCTATTCCCACGTTTATAACATTTATATGCAGCGAGTTAATCGCGGAATTTTGTCGACAGATTTCGCACATTGTTTTATCAACGTCTAACGCAGTTATTTCGGAGGATATTTCTTTCATTTTTAATATTAAAGAGATGGTTCCTACTCCACATCCGACGTCAAGAATTTTTTGATTTCTCCGCGGATGAACAAAACTCGACAGGATAATTGGATCAATGGCGACTCTGTATCCATTTTGAGGCTGGACGAGCTTTATTTTACCATTTAAGACGCTATCCGTTGAATATTCCAATTAACAATCCGATACTATTTCTTCCTTTGCTTTCTATTGTCATGGGTTCTGATAATTTTTCGAGTAGTAATCAAAACCAAAACCGTTGCGACCGTCATAAAAACGCAGGACATAATTGTGGTAATGCTGCCGCTAAATTTTGCTCCCAGAGTGATGCAGATGGACATGATGATATTTCTAAATATGACCACCGTAGAAGCCCCGACGGACATGGAGCGCGACGCCGTAGACTGCAACGCCTTCAATATGGAAACCGGAACTAAAAACGCGCTGCCGGAGCATTGTAGACACATCAACGCCAACAGGGCATTGGGAGTCCAAGGAGATTTGTGCATAACCAGATACGTCAAATAGAGGCCAAAAACAACATATATGCTCGTCCCTATTCTTCTTGATACTGCAACCTCGAATCTACTAACGATAAATCTATAGGCAAAAGTGGCTATGACATAGAAAAATAATGGAACGGCGGCAAATAACGCCACGTCTGCGGAGTTATTGCCAAAAAATTTTGAACAAATAAACGGAGAACTTGTGGCAAATATCATATATCCGCCGGCGAATAGTCCTGGAATCAGAGCATAAATCAGAAACGAGGAATTTTTCAATATGTATGCATAATCTCGAAAAAGCGCGGCGGTTGAAAACGTTTTGCTTGATTTTTCAGATCTGTTTGTGGGATAAACCCAAAAGAAAACTATACCCGCCAGCTGGGCTATCATCAAAACAAGAAATGAGATTCTCCAATTGCTGATTTCCGCGAGAATAGATCCCACAAATGGGGATAAAATCCAGGCGATTGGCTGATATAACTCAAGAATTCCCATAACGCTGGTTTTTTCTTTTTCATTGAAAACTTCGTTTATCACGCTCTGAGAAACGACGTAGACCACGCTTGAACCGGCGGCTTGAATAAATCTCATGACCATGAACATTTCCGCCGATCCGGAAACCATGCATCCCAAATGCCCGAAAACTGACATTACGAGAGAGGGCAATATTATCGCGCGAGTTCCATATATGTCGATGAGCGGCCCACAGAGAGCGCGACCGGAGAATTCTCCGATGAGATGGGCGACAATGGTCATTTGCATAACGGCGTTGGTGGTTTTCAAATCGACCGCCATCTGCTTCAGACATGGGATATAAATACTCACGGCCGCCGACGTGACAACGTTGAGAAACAGCAGAAAAAAAGTTACGTTTCTGCGCGATATCTTTTGGTTTTTATTCCAAACTAAATGTCTAACGGTGGCAATGAAATTTCTCATACAAACCTTCTCAAGGATCAATAGTATACATCAAAAATAATAATTTGGTACTAATTTTAGGCGTTCAATGGATTCGCGCATGGAAAAACAGGAAATAGAGCGAGAAAACATCTCGGCGGCAATATCATAGACGACTCTCCTGGAGAACCAACACAATAACTAACTTTTTCCTTCGGATATCGAATGGGACGCAAATATTGTTTCGCGAATCTGTTCGCTCAATTCCGATACGTTTCCTGGAGAATGTGGAATAAATATCACGTTTGACTTTGATCCGGAGCCGATTTCCTTTAGCGTATCGATGTATTGGATCATCAAAACCATATCCATAATATGAGACGCATGGGCGCCAGGAACATTTTTTACGAATCCCTCGACCGACTGACTTAATCCTTCTATAATTGCCTGTCTTTGGCCGGCGACTCCTCTTCCGTGCAACACGCTTGCCTCGGCCTCGGCTTCCGCCTGTTTTACCTTTAGGATTTTTTCGGCTTCGCCCTTTTCGGCGGCGGCGACCCGCAATCGCTGGGCCGTGTTAATTTCATTCATGGCCGCTTTCACATTTTTATCCGGATTAATGTCGGTAACCAGCGTTTTTATGATACCATAGCCAAACTCGGTCATTGGCTTTTCCAGTTCCGATTTTACGGCGTCCGCTATGTCGTCCTTTTTGGAGAAAACGTCGTCCAAAACCAGTTTTGGAACCTGCGCCCGAACAAGATCGAAAACAAACGCCTTTATCTGATATCCCGGATCCTGCAAAGTGTAACAGGCTTCAAAGACCTTTTCCTGGAGAACTCTATATTGGACGGCAACCACCACGTTTACAAACACGTTATCCAATGTTTTCGTTTCGACGGACACGTCCAATTGATGAATCCGAAATGATAATCTGGTAAAAACTCTATCAATAATAGGAATTTTCCAATTCAATCCAGGATGGGCGATTTTATGAAATTTACCGAGTCTTTCCACAACGGCGCAACTTTGCTGCCGTACTATGAATAATCCTCCACTAATTAGTAATACGAACAAAACTGCCGCTAATATGATCGCATCATTCACAACGTCCTCCAACGAATAAGTTTTTGAAAGTCTATCATAGTTTTAAATAGCCGTCTATTATATAAGAGTATTTGGCATAAATAAAAATCAATCCCGAGACTTTTTGCAAAAGCGATTAAGCTGTTCATACATTGCTTTGATTATTTAAAAAATCTATAGCGCCCTGCAATATATAAGCGGCGGCGTTATGATTAATGGCTTTTTTGCGCTTTTTTCGCGATAAATCGGCGCTAATCATGAGATTATCCACTACTTTTGTGGAGAATCTTTCATCCCATTTTGCAAAATCGACGTTAACGTATCGAAACAGTCGACGGGCGAATTCCAAAACTTTTTCGCATTGTTTTCCAGGTAATCCATTCATTTGTAGAGGCCATCCGACGATTATCAATCCAATTTTCCAGCGTTTTATATTTTCCTGCAGAAGCTGAAAATCCGTATCGGTTCCTTTTCTCAATATGGTGATAGCTCCGCTGGCAACTTTAATATTCCCATCTGAAACGGCAATTCCAACGGTTTTATCTCCGACGTCCAGACCTATTGCCACCGATTTAGAGTCTCTTAGCTCGTCTATTTTTATTTCCGATAGATTTTTTATAAAAAATTCCGTCATTTTAACATTTTCTTAAAACCATATGCGTAAGATTGATACGTCTAAGCTAGCATTAGGTTATAACATGTTATCGAAACAATCTTTAGATATATTAATCGATTTGGTGGAAATAAAATTAAGCGCAATTATGATACTGGACAAAGACGATATCCGAGAAGTGCAAAAATTGAAAAATTGCAAAAACGAACTGCTTAATTCCAGAAGAGCCATATACGTCAAAAAATCCTCAAACGACAGAGGAATTGCCTCGATTGCATTTTGAGGGCAAATAAAAATCTCTAATTGGCGTTTAAGCTAATGGAAGAACGGAGAAACTCATCTATTTCTCCGTCGAGAACGGCGTTAACATTTCCGCTTTCGAAACCGGAACGAAGATCTTTTACCATTTGATAGGGTTGCATCACGTAGGAACGAATTTGACGTCCCCATCCTATTTCATTTTTATCAATGGAGTCGTTTTTTGCCTTTTTCTTCTGTAATTCCAGTTCATAAAGCCGAGATCTAAGTATTTCAAAAGCGACGGCCCTATTGCGATGCTGCGAGCGATCCGTCTGGCATTGAACCACAACTCCGGTTGGAATATGAGTTATGCGAATAGCGCTTTCGGTTTTGTTCACATGTTGTCCGCCGGCGCCGGACGCTCGATAGGTATCTATTCTCAGATCTGAGTCGTTTACTTCGATGTTGATGGTTTCATTCACCACCGGATAGACGCCTACTGAGGCGAAACTTGTATGTCGGCGAGAATTGGAATCAAACGGAGATATGCGAACCAGTCGATGCACTCCAGATTCTCCTTTCAGCCATCCGTAGGCTTTAACTCCATTGATTTTCATGGTTGTAGATTTAATGCCGGCTTCTTCGCCGGCGCTTTCTTCAATCAATTCCAGGACATATCCGCGACTTTCCGCCCAGCGGGAATACATCCGTAGCAGCATTTGGGCCCAATCCTGAGCTTCAGTTCCTCCGGCTCCGGCATGAATTTCAAGATAGCAACTGTTTAGATCCGCTTCGCCGGAAAAAAAACACTCCAATTGATAGATTTTCGCGTCGTTCGCCAGCTTTTTTATTTCCAGTTCGATTTCCGAAATCAAAGTTTCGTCGTTCTCCGCCTCCGCCAATTCCAGCATGGACTTTAAATCGGAAAAATTAGATTCCGCTTTGAAAAATCTATTAATTTCCCCTTCCAACTGAGATTTTTTTTGCATTACCTCCCGAGCTCTGCATTGATCCTGCCACAGATCGGGAGATTCGCTTAATTTGACCAATTTTTCCGCCTGGTTTTTTAAAGAATCCAGGTCAAAGAAACCTCCGTAATAGATCGAAAGAATTTTCAATATCGGAAATAATTCGCTTTGTTTCTTCCCGCATTAATTTTTCTCTTCTCTTTTTTTGTTCTGTATGAACATAACTCCGACAGCGGCTATGAACGTAATGGCCGAATTCACTATAAACGTGGTTTCCGCTCCGCAGCGATGCCAAAGTTCTCCGGTAATGACGTTTGAAATACACATTCCAATGCAGCATACCAAATTAAAAATACCAATGGACGTTCCCTTTATATGCGGAGGAGAATAATCAGACACCATGGCGTAAAAAGTACCCTGAGTCGCTCCGTAGTGTATTCCATATATGGCCGTACCAAGCATCACATGCCAAATATCCGTCGCCAACGCCAAAACTATGCAGGAAACCAGCATCATGCAAAATCCAAAGGCGAGAAAAAGTTTTCTTTCATGCTTGTCAGACCAATTTCCAACTATTCGGGAGGTTGGAGAATTAAAAAGATACATAATCGCCAATACGAGAGGAGCGTATTGCACCTCCAGTCCTAGACGTTGCGCCCTATGCACCAGAAAAGATTCGCTGTATCTGGAACACATAAATATGAAACATATGAACATGTAGTACCAGAAATCGCCTCCCAATTGTTTTACGTCGGCTTTTCTTATGGGAAATCCCTTGCGATCCTTTAGTCGAACTATATTTTTCGGCTCTTCGATTCCAAAGTATATGAGCAAAACGGCAATGATAATCGGAATAGCCGCAAACAAATAAACCATTCGAATAACGAATTCATGACTTCCCCAATAGCAGAGCATTAGAAATCCGATTATTGATCCGATCATTGATCCGAGAAAGGCGCAGCTTTGACGAACTCCATAGCTGGCCCCTTTGAGTTCTCTTGGGGCGCAATCGGCTATCAGCGCATCCCGCGGAGTATCCCGCAATCCATTTGTTATTCTCTCCAGAACCTGCGCCGAGACGTACATCCCCAATCCCTGGCAAAATGCGAACATGGGCTTAGCAAATGCGGCGCACAAGTATCCTATCAGCATGAGGATTTTTCTTTTTCCCAACCAATCGCTGAAAACTCCCGAAACCATTTTCATCAAATAGGATAAGGCCTCCGATATCCCTCTTATGTATCCCATCGAAGCCGGAGATCCGCCGAGAATATTGATGATAAACTCTGCGGAAAATGCAGTAATGATGACGGAGGAAGAATTTGAAAAAAAACTCACAATACCGACAATCCAAATGGTTTTCGGCAATCCAAACACAAATCCTTTTTCGTTCGCCAAAATCGACAGTTGTCTATTTCTTTTATTTTTCATCGGAAGACCTGCTAACTTTGCAATACTTTTAACACAGAAGTTGTTTTTTGTGTAGAATATTTTCCAAGGATTTTCCGATTTATTCAGATTCCTCCAACAATCATGTCGTTTATCAAGATAGTTGGAGCATTTATCCCGTATTCCATTTCCAAATCAGAGGCTAGAACGCAATTGGAAAGCATATCCATAAAATTTCCGGCAACGGTTATTTCGCTGACCGGATAAGTAATCTCTCCGTTTTCTATCAAAAATCCAACGGCTCCCTGACTATAATTTCCGGTAACAAGATTTAGTCCATTACCCAGAACTTCCGTTATATACAATCCATTTTTTATGGATTTTAGAAGAGCTAGAAACGATTCTTTACCATTTTCAACGTAAACATTATTGGGGGCAATTCCTTCGAAACCGTCGGCATTACCCGTCGATTTCATTTTCAATTGATTCGCGTACTTTGTATTGAGGAAAAACGAATTCAGCGCGCCATTCTCGATTATTATATTGTCGGAGCATTCCAATCCATCCGAATCAAAAGGACGGGATCTCAGGCCGCGTTGAATCGCGTATCTGTCGACGACGCAAAAATCGTCGCCAAAAATCTTTTGGAACAATTTATCCCTAAGAAAGCTAATTCCCTTGGCGACGGACGCTCCGTTTAAGACGTCAATTAAGTTGCCCAGCAATCGGCCTGAAACCATCCGATCAAAAATAACCGGAACCTTACGGGATGAAATTTTCTTTGCCCCAAGCTTTTTCAACGTTCGTTCCGCAGCTTTTTGGGCGATTTGTTCCGGACTTTTTAAATCCGAATAGTAGATTTTTTCCGAAAAATCGTAGGCCTGCTCCAGGAATCCATTTTTTTCCGCCAAAGTTACGACGGAAATTTGATGACGAGTCTTTTCATAGCTGGCTTCAAAATCGTCGTTCTTTACCAGAGTAATCTTTGAGCGAAAGTAACTGGCTTCGGCTCCTCCGGAATTGGTAATTCCATCGATTTGCAAAGCCGCTTCTTCGCATTCTAGAGCGTTGGCAATTAATTCTTCCGAAGTAACGGAACGATTGTCGCAGATATCCATTTTCAAGAAATTTTTACACAATTCTCCAGGAGACGGACGGAATTCCGCATCTTCTTCCGGAGAATTTTTTGCGACGCAAACGGCCTTTTCAACAAATAATTCTCCCTTTAAGTCTTCCAAGTTATTGGTAGCAATCACTGCGCTTCTTTTTCCAATGGAAAGTCGCATTTTTACTTCCATCTTATCCGCCTGAACGACATTTTCCAACTTTGCAAGACGCGTCGTTGCGGAAATGGCGCGGGTTTCTCCGATCAAAATATCCACATTATCTGCGCCGGATTTTCTGGCTCTACGAACCGCGTCTTCTAAAATTTCACTATCCATGTTAAGCTCCAAATAGAGTAGCCTGAATTATCTCGTCCGAAGGATCGATTTTACCGTCCTTAATCATAAGAGATACGAAATTGTAAACGTTTCGCGCAAACAATTGGCTGGAATCGTAAGCCGCCCGCGCCGCAAAATCCGTATAGCCGATTATGGAAACTCCCCCTACCCTAACCACTTCGTTTTCCTTTGACATTTCGCAATTGCCTCCGGTTTCCATAGACATATCAACGATTACAGATCCGTTTGGCATAGATTTCACCATTTCGCCGGTTATCAGCTTTGGAGCCGCCTTTCCTGGTATTTGGGCCGTAGTGATGGCCACGTCCACCTTGGAAATTATCTGAGCCAGTTTTTCCGATTGACGTTTTTGATAATCGGCGTCCATTTCTTTAGCGTATCCGCCGGCTGTTTCTCCATCGACGCTATTTTCCACTTCAATAAAAGCGGCCCCTAGACTTTCCACCTGTTCTTTGGCGGCGGCGCGAACGTCAAATGCCGAAACCATGGCGCCCAATCTTTTAGCCGTTGCAATTGCCTGCAATCCGGCAACTCCAGCCCCCAATATCAATACTCTTGCAGGACGGACTGTTCCGGCTGCAGTCATCATTAATGGAACTACGCGCCGATATTCGTAGAACCCCTCTAAAACAGCCCGATATCCGGCGATGTTCGCCTGAGAAGACAGAACGTCCATGGATTGAGCTCTGGTAATTCTCGGAATTTTTTCCAGAACGCATAAATTGATTCCCTCGGCCGCCATTTTCTCCAAAATTTTCTGATTCTTAAAGGGAGATAGCATGGCTATGAGATATGATCCGGATTTAAGCTTCACTTCGAAGGACGGCTTAACGCAAACATATAAATCGGCCTCCGGCAATTCCTTCTCGATTACGGCTCCGGCCGCAGAGTATTCTTCGTCGCCGAATCCGGCGCCAACTCCGATATTATGGGGCAATATAACCTTCAGTCCTAGATCGACGTACTTTTTGGTCGTTTCCGGAGTAATGGCTACTCTTTTTTCTTGATTGTTCAGTATCGCGCTAATTTTCATATTTTTTCTCCAAAATTTTTTCCACTTCCGCCATTAGATAGTCGCGGGATAAGGGCAATTTTCCGCCGTTTATACCACAAAAATACATCTTTAAAAAATGTTCCGTTATCCGCAGAGCACAAAAAACGTCATTGGCGGTCGGATTTTCGTCGCTTTCGTTTAAAAACTTCGGTAGAATGAACAGACGATCCTTATATTTTTCTCCGATCTCTCGGGCGACGGCGCAGCCGGTTTTTGGAGATACGTAGAAAAGGTCCTCAATCTTTCCGGTAACGGCGCATTTCGACAGACTCAGTCCGGATCCAACCTCCGACAGAAAATCAACCTCAAAATGAGCGTAATTCGCCAGCCAATTTTTTTGAGAAATGGACAGAAGCAAGGCTTTTAGCGAATCAAACAATTTCGGATGGGGCGCCTTTTCTGGAAGTCCCTTGGCGCATAAAAAACAAACGCTTT
Source organism: Holosporaceae bacterium (assembly GCA_031276835.1). GTDB lineage: Bacteria > Pseudomonadota > Alphaproteobacteria > UBA3830 > UBA3830 > JAIRMQ01. The sequence continues at coordinate 10,516 of JAISMI010000091.1, forward strand.
CTATGGCCAAAACCCCCATGGAATTATTAAAAACATAGGTAAACGGAGAGAAAATATTTTCCATTTTGAAGGTTCCAAGCTGCTCCGCACTGCGTCCTTTCCATATAGCGTCGTCGATATCTCCCAGTTGGATCGGAGTTTTTAAGCCTTTCACGAGACCGGACGTCTTTCCTAACGTTCTGGTAAACGCCGTAACAATACGGAAATTTTCCGTAAACGATTTAGACGACAGAACAACGCAGTTTTCTCTCCACTGCAACGCTATTTTCTCCTTATTCGCGAAATACTTCATAGGACTGTCACAAAATACAACTTTTTGCCGCAAATGTGTACCGATTGTTTTTAAGGTTAAAAGATATCCGACTCCCGTTTTAAAGGACTCAAAAAATTTTCGAAAAAATTAACAAAAACACAATCATTTTTAATTTAATAATCGGAAGAGACGCGAAATCGATACGAAGGCCGAAAAACGCGAAATTCCCATGACAAAAACCGAATATATCAACAAAGTCGCAACCCTAGCCGCTTAATTTTTGAGCGAAGACGTTTCATATATTGTTAGACAAGTCATGAAGTCGACGAAAGATTACTTTCCGCTTCTCTCGCCCACTCCGCCGCTGAAATGGAAAATTGCCCTCGACAATTCCGCCATTTTTTATAATTTTTAATTGTTTTTTTGTTATTACATGGTAAACTCGCCAATGAGTATCATGATCGAGGTTGATATGAAAGTAGTTAGTTGTTTTTGTTTTGCATTATGCGTCTCGAGCGCTTTAGCGGAAGACGCCGGCGCGACTCCTAAGATTTACTCCGACATTAGCGAATCCGCCCAAGAGGACGCCGTTTCTTTTGATGGAATCAGGGGATTTTTGGGATTAAATTTTCTCTCCCAAAGATTTGACGCCTCCGTTGGAAACAGCAATAATTTCACCGAAAATAAAATGAATTTGTTTGGATTATGTTTGGGAATGGAATACGCCAAGGCGTTTCGCAAAGGGTTTTTAGTCGCCATTGACGTTGGCGTCGACGTTTCCAAGAAAAATAAGAAAGAAGGAAATTGGAGCGCATTAAACGAGCAGTTCGAAGCTCAGCAGGGTCCTTTTCATTGGGGAAACAGAACGGGAAGGTTCGAAAAGGATTTAATCTGTCCAAGAGTCGCTTTGCGCGGCGGTTATCTGATACCATCGTATAAATCTATGATCTTCGTGAAGTTAGGAATTTGCAGAATAAGCGGCGTTTATCTATACGAAGTAAACGGCGTTAAGGTATGCAACGTCGACGTGGGCGTATACGTTCCGTCCTTGGGGTTGGGAATTGAGAGAAAAATCAATCGCAAATGGGGAGCTTCCCTGGAGGCAAATTGGTCCATGAAAAAAGTCTCCAAAGGCGTTTACGATATGTCCGAGCATAAAATAAAAGTCGGTAATAGAGACATAAGACTTATGGGTATCTACAGCATATCCCACGACAAATAAATTGTTTCGGCCGTCGCATTAATCCGATATAATGGCCATATTTTTATGGAAAAAAAATATGAAAAAAGCCTGTTTATTTGTAGTCTCGGGGCCTTCCGCCGTCGGAAAAAATTCAGTCGTTAATGAGATTTTGAAAATCGATCGATCGCTCTCCCGAGTAGTGACCTGCACCACCCGCCCCATGAGAAAATCCGAAAAACACGGAGTAGATTATTTCTTTATGGAAAAAAATAATTTTCTACTGGAGGCGGATAGAGGAAATTTTATAGAATTTTCTGAAGTTTACGGCAATTATTATGGCGTTATGCTTTCCGTCGTCAAGGAAAAGATAAATGCCGGCGAAGACTCCATTTTGGTCATAAATTGGGAAGGTTTTTTGAAAATAAAAAACGTCATAGGAAACGGCGCGTATGGTATTTTTATTTTGCCGCCGTCGATGGAAGATCTGAAATTGAGAATAAAATCCCGCGGAGAAGATTCCGCCGAAACGATGGCCCATAGAATTAGTATGGCCCGAGAGGATATGGAAAAATCAAAATTTTACGATTTTTGCTTTAAAAATTCTGATATAATCTCCACTGCCAAAGATATTTTGAAGACAATTAACGGCGTTAGGTTAGCCAATTCATGAAATTATTGCGAATTTTATTGGCGTCTTTTTTTTTATTGGCCAAGGGATCTGCCGAAGCAGATCTATGTTTAGTTAGAGACGCGGAAATTGAAGAGACTCTTACGGAAATGGCGAAACCCATTTTCAAAATTGCCGGATTGCGTCCTAAATCGGCAAAGATATATGTCGTAAATTCTGAAATTCCCAATGCCTTTACCACGGGAAACGGCTGTATCTTTATAAATTCAGGACTGCTTTTGCAGTTTAAAAATCCATTGCATCTTTTAGGTATACTATGCCACGAGACCGGACACATTGCAGCCGGTCATATTTATCGTCATATGAGCGTTCTTGAGCAACGTTCCAAAAATTTTATGCTAGCCATGACGGCCGGAATCTTGGGAACGATGGCCGCCGGATCGGATGGAGCTATGGCGCTTTGTCTGGGATATCTCATGACCGACGAGAGATTATATCTTCGCTTTTCCAGAGGAGAAGAATTTGCGGCGGACGCATTGGCCGCCGCCTATTTGGAAAAATTGGGATACGGTCCCGACGTTCTCGTGGACGCATTTGATATGTTTCAGCGTATGGATGTTCTAAACGGCGAAGAAAATCTTGCCGTTTACATAAAAACTCATCCCAAAACAAGCGACAGAATTTCCGCTCTCCGCAGAAGAGGCGAATTCAAAAAACATAGCCAGGCTAATCAGGAATTATTGAATAAA
>JAISMI010000095.1 GCA_031276835.1 Holosporaceae bacterium
TTGAAATGCATCGGTCGGAATGTTATATTCTATCATGCTGTATAAATCCTTTTTCTCTGAAACTCTAAGAGTTATACAGCTATTCCAAATAAATTAAAATTTCCTAACGAAACCTAGTAAAAATCTATTGTTCAACGAGCAGTTAATAAAAAAAGCCTCGACAATCTCGAGGCTTTTTTGCGGCTTCTGAAATCTAAAATACAATTTTTGATAGAGAGGCCAACAGCAATATCGCAACAATATTTGTAATCTTGATCATTGGATTTATCGCCGGTCCGGCGGTATCCTTGTAGGGATCTCCAACCGTGTCTCCGGTAACGGCCGCCTTATGGGCCTCGGATCCTTTTCCGCCGAAATTTCCATTTTCGATGTATTTTTTAGCATTATCCCAGGCTCCGCCGCCGGACGTCATTGAAATAGCTAAGAAGATTCCGGTCAAAATGGTTCCCAGCAACATTGCTCCAACGCTTTTTAATCCGGCTTCCCTTCCTCCAAGGCAATCGATTAGCAGGTATAGAAAAATCGGAGATAAAACCGGTAGCAGAGAAGGCGCCATCATTTCTTTTATCGCCGCCTTGGTGAGCATATCAACGGCTTTTTTGTAGTCCGGTTTTGCTTTTCCGGCCATGATTCCTTTGATGGTTTTAAATTGGCGTCTAACTTCGACAACAATGGCGCCGCCGGCGCGTCCAACGGCCATCATCCCGTATGAGCTGAACAGATATGGCAACAGTCCGCCCACAAACAGGCCGACGACCACATATGGATCGCCCAATTCAAAGCGAATGGACATGGATGGGAAATAATGCGCAATGTCTTGCGTATAGGCTGAAAACAGAACCAAAGACGCCAATCCAGCCGATCCGATGGCATATCCCTTGGTGACGGCTTTTGTCGTATTCCCAACTGCGTCCAGTTTATCGGTAACAAGTCGGACTTTTTCCGGCAATCCCGCCATCTCCGCGATACCTCCGGCGTTATCTGTAACCGGCCCGTAGGCGTCGATGGTGACGATCATGCCCGCAAGGGCTAGCATCGACGTTGCAGAAATCGCAATTCCGTATAATCCGGCATATAGATAGGCGACCAGAATAGCGCAGCAAATAATAACGACCGGAACCGCCGTCGACTCCATGGAAACGGCCAACCCCTGAATGACGTTAGTCCCGTGTCCAGTCTCGGATGCTTCGGCAATGCTAATGACCGGCCTATAGGCGTAGGAGGTGTAATATTCCGTAATGAAAACCAGCAGCAGAGTAACCACTAAACCGACAATTCCACAGATGAAAATCTCGCATCCGGAAAATGAAAGGCTTCCTCCTTCGACATGGAACACGGCGCTAAAACTAAACATTTTTCGAGTGGCCAAAAACATAAGCAATAGAGAAAAACCTATGGTGGCAAACAGTCCTTTGTACAGAGCGTGCATCACATTTTGACTTTTTCCCAACTTAACGAAGATCGTTCCAAAAATCGATCCTAAAATACATACTCCTGAAATTACAAGAGGATACATAGTTAGTTGATTTTTAGCCTCGCCTTTGAAGAAAATTCCCGCTAAAACTATGGTTGCCGCAATTGTGACGACATAGGTTTCAAAAAGATCCGCAGCCATACCGGCGCAGTCGCCTACGTTATCTCCAACATTATCGGCTATGACGGCGGGATTACGGGGATCGTCTTCTGGTATTCCGGCTTCGATTTTTCCAACGAGATCTGCGCCTACGTCCGCTCCTTTTGTGAAAATTCCTCCTCCAAGACGGGCAAATATGGAGATAAGAGACGCTCCAAAACTCATGGAAATTAAAGACTCTGACAATAAACGCTCATTGGTTACATAAGTTCTGAGATAGATAAAATATAAGGCTATTCCCAATAGTCCTAATCCGACGACAATAAATCCGGTAATTGCTCCCGATTTATAGGCCACGGACAAAGCGTATTCCAATCCTCTTTTGGCAGCCTCTGAGGTTCTGACATTGGCTCTTACGGAAATATTCATTCCAATATATCCGGCAACCGCCGATAAAACCGCTCCAATGACAAACCCAACGGCCTGGTAGAGTCCCATAAACGCCGCAATGACGCACGTCATTACGACTCCAACAATGGAAATGGTTTTGTACTGCCTATCCAAATAGGCGGACGCTCCTTCCTGAATGGCGGCTGCGATTTCTCGCATTTTATCTCCGCCGCTGCTGAGTTTAAATATATGTAAAGCATTCACGGCGCCATATACCAGAGCAAGAACTCCGGAAACAATGACTATAGACTCCCAATAATACCACATACCTACAATCTCCAACATAAAAACGTTGTATTATCTCACAACATCTTATAAAGATCAAATGTACAGTACAAAAATTGTACCGAAGAATTACCTTCAAAAAAGAGTAAATTTCAATGGAGAACATATAATTCGTTTTTTATTTTAGAGAAATATTTAGTATTTATTTTAGATAAGAAGCGAATCCAACGTCGACTTTAAGCGGAACGGATAACTTGACGGCCTGTTCCATCGTATCTTTTATTACCGGAATCGATTCCTCGACAAATTCATTTTTTGTTTCGAAAACCAGTTCATCGTGTATTTGAATTAGCATTTTTGAGCAAAATGTCTCCAATTTGGAAGAGGCGTTTATCATCGCGATTTTTACTATGTCGGCGGCGCTTCCTTGGATTACGGCGTTTACGGCCTGTCTTTCGCCGAACTGTTGTAGATGATAATTAGATGAGTTTATATCCTTAATGTAGCATCGTCTTCCGGTAATTGTGCGCACAAATCCATGTTTTTGGGCGAATTCCAGAGTTTCCGTTTTGAATATCTCCATTTCTGGAAACTGAAAAAAATATCTTTTTATATAGGATCTAG
>JAISMI010000097.1 GCA_031276835.1 Holosporaceae bacterium
CGCAAGAAAATTAGACCGACCGTCGGATCATGCTCCCATCATGTGCGAATTGAAATGAAAAAAATCTCCCTCTGCGGTCTGATATTTTTTTTCGCCGCCGTCGCTTTGTTCTCCAATAATTTTTTTAGAATATTGATCGGCGTTGAGGCGATTTTACTTTTTTACTGCGCTAGGATTTTCCAAAAATCCCATAATGCCGACTGCGATAATTTTAAAGAATCCAACTCTGGAGGGGTAGGCGCCTATCTAATCAATCTCGATAGAGCCGCCGATAGATTGAAGTTCGTTACGCGCTCCGTTGAAGCGCTGGATCTGCCTATGGAAAGAATCGCGGCCGTGGATGGCAAAACCTTATCGGCGGAAAAAATCGAATCCGTCGCCGATCTAAAAATATACCAAAGACTTTTCAAAATGTCTCCGGAGGTCGGCACAATCGGATGCGCTTTAAGCCACGAAAAAGCGTGGCGAAAATTTTTGGATTCCGACAACGAATTCGCAATTATTTTCGAAGACGACGTCCAATTTGATCCGCAGGAATTATCCGCCATAATAAAATCCGCTATCGAAAAAAAAACCCTATGGGATATATTAAATTTCGAAACAAAGCACGGAAATTGCTTCGTAAAAATATCTCCATTATCGTCGAAGAGAAATATTGTCTTCTATCTAACGAACGCGACCCATGCCGGCTGTTATCTTATTAATCGCAAAGCCGCTAGACGGTTGTTGAAAAAATTTTATCCGATAAAAATGCCTCTGGATCACTATTTCACGACCGTTTGGGAACTCGACTTGATATTCGCCGGAGTCGAACCCCGAATGGTTTTTCAAACGCTCGGGAATTCGCAAATAAAAATTTCGACGCCGGAAAAAAAAGCGACGCCGAGTATTTTAGCGATCAACGCCGTCCATAATATTCAACGCGCCATTCTTCATTTTACATATAATTTATGTTGTTTTCTAATGAAACGCCGCAGAGTTGTTGGCGGCGCGATAATTATTTTTATTTTAATTGGTTAACCATTCACCAAGTGGTGTATAATGACAAAAGATTTTGGTGAAGGGAGTATGATAATGTTTGGAGGTCTTGCCAATGCAGTAAGGTTCTTATCCATCGCCGAAGTGAAAACGGCCAACAGCGGACATCTGGGAATGCCTCTGGGTATGGCGGACTGTCTAACCGTTCTTTTCAGAAATTTTTTAGTATTCGATTCGGGAAATCCCCAATGGCCAAACAGAGATAGATTAATTCTCTCAGGAGGACACGGATCGGCCGCTCTTTACGCTCTACTTTATCTTACCGGATATAAAAATATGTCTATGGAAGATTTAAAAAAATTTAGAAAACTCGGATCGAGGGCGACTGGACATCCGGAGTATAATATTTCTTGCGGCGTCGAGGCCACAACCGGATTACTGGGACAGGGAATCGCCAACGCCGTCGGAATGGCCATTGAAGAAAGACTTCTGAACGCAAGATTGGGCGACGATTGCATCAATCACTATACCTATGCATGCGTCGGCGACGGAGATCTTATGGAAGGCATTTCCCATGAGGCAAGCGCCATTGCCGGAGGTTTATCTTTGGGGCGTCTCGTCGTTTTGTTCGACGACAATAATATAACCATCGATGGAGAAGTGGGAATTTCCGCCAGCGACGACGTCCTCAAACGATACGAATCCTATGGATGGCATACGTCTTCCGCCGATGGTCACAGCGAGAAATCCATATCCGAAGCCATCGAATCCGCCCGCCTAGATAGCCGCCCTTCCATCATCGCCTGCAAAACAAAAATCGGCTATGGAAGTCCGCGGGAAAATACTCCGCAGGCACACGGAGGACCGTTGACCGATCAGGAAATTAAAGAAACCGAAAAAAAATTAAATTGGTTCCATGATCCATTTGATATTCCCGAATATATAGAAAAAACATGGAGGATTATCGGGAAACGTCACCGCGAAAACTGCGAAAAATGGTATCGGGAGCAGGCGGGAAAATACGGAGCGATGGAATTTGAATTTTCTGAAGAAATTCGAAAAGTTTTTCGCGCAATAAAAAAGGATTATTTCATTTCCCGTCCATTTGAAGCGACTCGTAACAGCTCGAAAAATATCATTTCCAAAATTATGACAGTTTCCGACGCGATCGTATCCGGATCCGCAGATTTGGGCGGCTCAACCGGATGCTTTTCAAAAACCGCCGTTCCCATATCCAAAAAAGATTTTTCCGGCAATTATATACACTATGGCGTTCGCGAACACGCAATGGGGGCGATAATAAACGGCGTTGCCGCCGGAAAAAAAATAAAATGCTTCGCCGGAACTTTTTTAGCCTTTAGCGATTACATGAGGCCGGCTATTCGTATGAGCGCCCTCATGAATATTCCGTCGATATTTGTGTTTAGTCACGATTCGGTAGGGGTCGGAGAGGACGGCCCCACTCATCAGCCGGTGGAACATCTGGCGACGCTTAGGGCGATTCCGAATCTAAACGTTTTCCGTCCCGCAGACGCCATGGAAACTCTGGAATGCTGGGAATGCGCTATGAAAAGCGCGGGCCCGTCAGTAATAATTCTTACGAGGCAGGACGTGCTTAGCGTGAGATTTTGCGGTAGAGCGAACCTCTGTGCAACCGGCGCCTATCTTCTCTACGACGACGCTTCTTCCAACAGCCTAAAAGTCACGTTGATCGCTACCGGATCAGAAGTAGCCATCGCTCTGGAAGTAAAAAAAATGCTGAACGACATAAATATTTCGGCAAATTTGGTCAGTTTGCCCTGCTGGAAATTGTTCGACGAACAGCCTGCGGAATTCAAACGCCATATACTGGGAGACTCGTTGAGAATCGGAATTGAAGCGTCCAACGGATTCGGTTGGGAAAAATATCTCGGTTCCGACGGATTGTTTTTTGGTATAAATAATTTTGGAAAATCTTGCTCATGTTTAGAAAATTATAAGTTTTTTGGATTAACATCCCGAAATATATGCGATGAAATTTTAAAAAATATAAATAAGAGGAAAAATGAAAATAGCGATCAATGGATTCGGTAGAATAGGCAGACTAACGCTGCGAGCGTTCATGGAATATGCTGAAAAATATGACTTTAACATAGTTGCAATCAATGATCTGTCAGATATAGACGCTGCAATTCATCTTTTGAAATATGATTCCGTTCATGGTCGTTTAAATAACGACGTTCAAAAAATATCCGATAATGAATTTGCTCTAGACGGAAAAAAACTAACCTATATTTCTGAAAAACTTCCTCAAAATCTACCTTGGCGGGAACTGAATGTGGATCTGGTGATGGAATGTACCGGCACGTTAAAATCCAAAAAGGAATGCGAGTTGCATCTGGAAGCCGGAGCAAAAAAAGTACTGATTTCCTGTCCGATCGACGACGTCGATAATACGATCGTCTATGGAATCAATCAGGACTCTTTGGATTATGAAAAAGACACAATTGTGTCCAACGCTTCTTGTACGACCAACTGTTTGGCGCACGTGGTAAACGCGATTCACAAGGAAATTGGAATAGAGAACGGTTTTGCCACGACAGTCCATTCATACACCAGCGATCAGCGTCTGGTGGACACGAATCACAAAGATCCGAGACGTTCTCGGGCCGCCGCGTCCAGCATGATCCCAACGTCAACCGGAGCAACCAAAGCAATCGCGCATTTCTTTCCGGAGCTAAATGGAAAATTGTCCGGATTATCCATAAGAGTGCCGACGCCCAACGTTTCGCTACTGGATTTCACATTTACGGCTTCCCGTATAATCACAGAAAACGACATACGCCAAGCTATTATCAAATATTCAAACACCCTATCGAAAGACATTTTCGACTATACGGACGAACTCCTCGTTTCTTCCGATTTTAATCATTCCCCATGTAGCGCGATGGTTGATATGTCGCTGATAAAAATCGTCGACGGAAGAATCGGACATGTGGTCGCCTGGTACGACAATGAATGGGGATTTTCCGTTCGCATGCTGGATACGGCTCAAAAAATGCTCCGTCCGTAGCGATTTTCTAAGACGGCGTCGAATTGGAGATGCGTATTATTCCCAATTTAAGATATCTGGCCCCAGTGAATATCGTCATTACCACTGCGCACCATAGAAGAACTATTCCTATCTTCTTTAGCGAAACGACGTCCGGAAACATCGCCGAACACAGCAAACAGGATATCGAGGCCATTTGCATGCCGGTTTTCCATTTCGCATATTTGGTAACCGGAACTATCAACTGCATTTGCGACAGAAACTCCCGCAATCCCGAAACGATGATTTCCCTCGCCAATATTATGGTGGCCGCCAGCAGATGAACTCCCGAAATAATCCCGACTCCGGAAAGCATTAGCAAAATAGTTGAAACCAGCAGCTTATCCGCCACAGGATCCAAAAAACGCCCAAAAGCCGATACCTGTTTCCATTGGCGAGCAAAATATCCGTCAAAAAAATCAGTAGCGCAGGCGAAAATAAACAAAACGGTCGCGGATAAATGAGCCCAAAAACCGTCCATATAAAAACATCCCACTATAAACGGCACCGCGAAAATTCTAGATAGAGTCAGAAGATTTGGAATCATAAGAAACCTTCAACAACGCTTTTCAAATATTAACATAAAAAAATACGGCTGCCTAATGGATCTTTTGGGCGGGATTGCTAATTTATTATAGTTTATGTTATAATAAGCTTGCGTTATTTGGAGTATGTTTGACGTATTGCCCGAAATGTTCAAATTCAGAGAATATTAGATCAGGTATGGCGACCTGTTTGCAAAGATATAAGTCTAAACGTTGCGGTTGTCATTATACGAAAAGTACTAAACGAGGTTACCCGGATTCGATAAAATTGAAGGCCATAAATCTATATCTAAAAGGCT
>JAISMI010000019.1 GCA_031276835.1 Holosporaceae bacterium
CCAATATGGTTTCACATAGGGATAAATATTTTTATAGTTTTTTATCGCGTAGGAATTTTTTATCTTTTTTATTATTTTGGTACTCATGCAAAGTATTTCCAACTTTCCATAAGTTAGCATGTTTTCGAGGCAGTTCGCAACCAATCCGTTGCGGAAAGAAATCCTACAGAGATTTTATAATGGATTCGGTCGTTTTTTTGGCGTCTCCGAAAAGCATCATGGTATTGGCGGCGTAAAATAGTTCGTTATCGACTCCGGCATATCCGGATCCCATAGATCTTTTTAGAAATAGAACCACTTTTGCTTTTTCCACCTCTAGAATCGGCATGCCATAAATGATGCTGGAAGGATCTTTTTTAGCGGCGGGATTGGTCACGTCGTTTGCTCCAACGACGTAGGCTACGTCGCAGGAGACGAAATCTCTGTTAATTTCGTCCAGTTCAAAAACGTCTTCGTAGGGGACGTTTGCTTCTGCAAGAAGGACGTTCATATGTCCAGGCATACGTCCGGCCACCGGATGGACGGCATATCTCACCTGTATGCCTTCCTTTTTCAGGATATCGCCCATTTCTTTTAGTGCATGCTGAGCTTGAGACGTCGCCATGCCGTATCCGGGTATGATAATGACCGAGTTGGCATTTTTTAAAATGAAAGCGGCGTCTTCCGGAGCTCCCTTTTTGAAAGGTCGCAACTCTGCCGATTTTGTCTCCTGCGAAATTCCTCCCTGTCCGGAGGCAAAAATTACCTCCTTAAGGGAACGATTCATACCTTTACACATTATATAACTAAGAATCGCGCCGCTGGATCCCACTAAAGCGCCAGTGATGATTAACAGATCGTTGTGAAGCGTAAATCCTATTCCAGACGCCGCCCATCCGGAATAGGAATTAAGCATGGATACGATAACCGGCATGTCGGCGCCGCCAATGGGTATGATTAGCGTGACTCCGAAAACAAAAGAAAGGAGCGTCAATAGAATAAACGCAATTTCGCTTTCCGTAACGACAAAATAAGTCAGAAAAGCAATAGCGCCAACAGCGAGAGACGCATTGACGACCAAAGGAATTGCGCGGCTCTTATAGGATCCGTGCAATTTTAGAAATGCGATTACGGATCCGGTAAACGTAACGGCGCCAATGGCTGATCCGAGTCCCATTTCAATTAGGCTGGACGCGCATATTCCGCCAGGATGAGTAATTTCAAATAATTCCGGAGCAAAATAAACGGAAAAAGCGATTAAAACGGCCGCCAATCCGACTAAACTATGGAATCCGGCTATCATTTGAGGAAGATCCGTCATGGAAACAGTTTTAGCGATGAAAATACCAATTATTCCGCCGATTATTAGGGCTGAAAAAATAAAAACGGCGTCGAATGAATCCACGGTTAGATAGGCGGCGACGCAGGATAACGCCATACCGAAAATACCGCATAAATTACCGCTGCCGGCGCTTTGGGCCGACGACAATCCCTTCAACGCAAATATGAAACAAATCGCCGCTATTAAATAAAGTATATTTGCCATTGGCCGTCCTATTTTTTATGGAACATATCGAGCATTCTCCTGGTGACGGCGAATCCTCCGAAGATATTAATCGCCGTCAACAAAATGGCGACAAATCCGAAAATTCTAGAATGCATATAACTGCGCTGGGTTGCGGCGAAAATTGCTCCGACTAAAATTACGCTGGAAATGGCGTTGGTAACGGACATCAAAGGAGCATGCAACGCCGGAGTAACCTTCCAAACCACATAATACCCTATAAAACAAGCCAGAACAAAGACCGTTATTTCATGGACGTTACCCCCGTCCATAAAGGTTTTGATAGTTTGAAAATAATCCATAATACTCCTCTACAAAAACCAAATCGCCGGAGTATATCAAAAAATTATTAACAATTAATAGACAAAAATTTATCGGCGTCCATGGCGGCCATGCAGCATTGTCCCGCAGATACGACTGCCTGCCGATAATGTGGATCGCAAACGTCTCCGGCCGCAAAAACTCCGTCGACGGAGGTGCGACAGCTGATTTTATCGGTGACGACGTATCCGTTTTCGTCGATTTCCAATTGTCCGGCGAAAATTGCGGTGGCCGGTTGATGTCCGATGGCCACGAAAACGCCGTCTATGGATTTTTTTGTTTCGGTATTATCTTTTGTGTTTGAGAGGAGCAATTCTTTGACAACATTGTCGTCTCCGAGTATATCCACCACTTTAGTGTTCCACATCACAGAAATTTTTGAATTTTCCAGCAATCGCGTTTGCATTATTTTTTCCGCCCGTAGCTGGTCTCTCCTATGGATTAGCGTAACGCTTTTGGCGAAATTCGTCAAATAAATCGCCTCTTCAACGGCGGCGTTTCCGCCTCCTATTACGGCGACGTTTTTATTTCTGAAAAAGAATCCGTCGCAGGTGGCACAGGCGGAAACGCCGGAGCCCAGATATTTCTTTTCTCCAGGAGTTCCAAGCCATTTGGCGTTTGCTCCGACGGCTATGACTACGGTTTTTCCTTCGTAGGAAGTTCCAGATTCTCCGACGCAAATAAAAGGTCTTTTGGAAAAATCGACGGATTTAATGGAGTCGCATATTATTTCCGCCCCCGCTTTTTCCGACTGCAGTCTCATTTGATCCATTAGCTCTGGGCCGTGTATGGGATCTGCAAAACCTGGATAATTTTCTATAAAGGACGTGATCATTAGCTGGCCGCCCTGCTGGCGTCCGGTAATTATTTTAGCGGATCTACCGGCTCTTGCCGCATAAATTGCCGCCGTATAGCCGGCCGGCCCGCTTCCAATTATCAAAACATCGGTCATTTTTTCTTCATCTTTTTTTATTATCTATTTTAATCATTTACCATATCGAGAAAATAAGTCAATAGCGGCGACAAAGTCCGCTATATTACTCCAAATTCTTTCAGAGATATGGTTTTATGTTTTCCAATAATAACGTGATCCAGGAGGATGATATCGAGCTTCTGGGTAATGTCCTTTATCATTTTCGTCATTACTACATCCTGTCGGGACGGAGTCGGATCTCCGCTAGGATGATTGTGGATCATAATAATTGCGCTGGCTCCGCATTCCAACGCCCTATGAACAATTTCCCGCGGATATATCGCCGTGTTATTTACGGTGCCTTCGTACATTAATTCTTCCGAGATTAGCCTATTTTTGTTATTCAGGAACATAATGCGAAATTGTTCTGTTTTTAAGTGTCCGATAGTGTTTTTATAGTATTCGAGAACCTGGGAAGTCGACATTATTAGATTGGATTCGACGACTTTTTCCAGCAAAGTTCTGCTTAAAATTTCGCGCACTACGGTCAAAAGATGTATTGTAGATTCTCCCACGCCGCTGATTTTTTTCAAATCAGAATGATTGGCCCAAACGATATCTCTTATGGTTTGAAAGCGATTTAATAGAGTTTTGGCCAACGGTTTGGTATCTTTTCGCTGAAATACATAGAAAAGTAGCGTTTCCATTAGCTCATAATCGGCTATATGCGAAGGGTTAGACATGAATTTACTTTTTAATCTTCGTCTATGGCCGACATAGTGGGACTTCTTATCTTGAAATTTCATAGGAGGACTTGCCCAATCCGATTGGCGAGGTTGTGAAAATTTCTCGACCGGTTTCCGTTACCCCTATTGTATGTTCAAACTGAGCTGATAGGGATCTATCGGCTGTTATGACTGTCCATCCGTCCGGAAGTAGTTTTGTCTTATATCCGCCGACGTTTACCATTGGTTCGATGGTAAACACATGTCCTGGCTGCAGCAACAATCCCGTTCCTGGCTTCCCGAAATGTAGGACAGCCGGCTCGTCGTGGAAAACTCGACCTATTCCGTGGCCGCAGTAGTCTCGAACAATGGAAAATTTTTTCGATTCCACATAATTTTGTATGGCGTAACCTATATCGCCAAGATATATTCCTGGTTTTACGAGATCTATGGCTAGCATCATGGCATTATACGTCACGTCGATCAATTCGCGCGCTTTGGGGGATATTTTGCCGACGGAGTACATTCTGCTGGCGTCTCCGTACCAACCGTCCAAAATGACCGTAACGTCTATGTTTAGAATGTCGCCGTTATTTAATTTTCTTTCGGATGGAATCCCATGACAAATAACGTGATTCAGTGAAATACATGTCGATTTCGGATATCCGTTGTAACCCAACGTGGCGGAAAGGGCGTTGTTTTTTACTATCTCCCGATGACATAGATCGTCCAATTCCAAGGTAGTTACGCCCTGTTGAACAAAAGGGCTAATGTAATCCAGTATATGGGCCGCTAATTGTCCGGCCTTTCTGAGTCCATTAAAATCTTTTTTAGAATATATCGTACACTGTTGCGACATCCGTAACTCCAATTAAATGAAAACATACTATCAATATGTTAATTTAACACTAAAAGGTTTTTTATCCTACGCCGTACGATTTTTCGATATTATTTCATGAAAATATTCGGGAATGTCGGCGATAATTTCAATTCCGAAGTCCTCCAGAAACACTTTATGGGCGTGCAGAAGCATTTCTCCGCGTCGCGAATTTCTATTATATTTTCCATCTCCGAGAATCGGAGTCTTCAGAACGTCCGCGCAATGGACGCGCAGCTGGTGTTTCCGTCCAGTAAAGGGCTTTAATTCCAATAATGTGAACTCTCCAACTTGTTTTAGGGGACTGTATGCCGTGATCGCCCTCTGGCCGGAATCGCTAATTCTCATTTTTTCTTCGGCGCCCGCGAATGATTTTTCCATAAAGTTATCCAAGACGCCGGATTCTGAAATTTTTCCATCGACAATGGCAATATATGTTTTTTTGATTCTATTTTCTCGAAACATTTCCGTTAGTCGTCTTGCGTATTTCTGATTTTTTGCGATTAACAACGCTCCGGAAGTGTCTTTGTCTAGCCGATGCACCAGACGACATTGGCAATCCGGACGGGATTTTATAAGGGTTTCCACACAGACGGAAACTTTTATTCCTGGTTGCACTGCAAGTCCCGACGGTTTGTTAATGGCGAAAAAATTTTCATTTTCAAAAATAATCATGGACTTCAGCTGATCGAATAGTTTTTTACTAAAGACGGGAGTATCATTGGGAACTGGACCCAATTTCGCATAGATCATAACGACGTCTCCGGAGCGTAATTTTCCGGAGGCGGCGACTTTTTTGCCGTTTACTTTGATTTTTCCAAGGCGAAATAATTTCTGCAGAAACGCGTATCCAACGTCTCCGCAAATATTTTTTATTACTTTATCCGCCCGAAGATTTTCTTCGTCCTCGGTTACCGTGTGCTTCATAGAGAATTTCACCACTAATTGACGGAATCGATTATCAATTGAACGGATTCGGCCATTTTATTGCCGTCGCCGCTGCCGCCGCCTCGAGCAAACGTCGCGTTTCCTCCGCCTTTCCCGTCCAGAGGAACTAGACCGCATTTCAGAAGTTTTACGGCGTCGTATCGACTCTGCAAATCGGGGCTTACTCCCACAATTAATGAAATTCTACCCTTTTTATGGCAGGCGATAACAATTATTCCAGACGGATTTTTAGATTTTACGACGTCGTGCAGCGATCGCAGCTCGTCCGCATCGCAATCGGAAACGATCAACGAATACACGACGGCGTCCGTTTTCGGAAATTTTTGAATTTTTTCCAACGCCGTCTTCTGTTTATTCAAAGAAATCTCTAGATTTTTATGTTTTATCTCCGCCAAAAGGTCGTCGATTTTATTCAACAGATTGGAGTCGTCGCATTTTAATTTTTCCGCGATGGAGTCAATCGTTTTTTCCGTTTGTCCCAGATATTCCAAAATTTTTTCTCCGGTAATGGCCTCCATTCTTCTTATGCCGGATCCGACGCTGGTTTCGGAAAGAATTTTGAACAGGCCAATTTTACCGGTGGACGACGCGTGGGTGCCGCCGCACAATTCATCCGATATTTTGTATTTATTTTTATCATTTTCGTCAAAAATAGAGATTATTCTAACCCGATCTCCATATTTTTCTCCAAATAACGCTAACGCTCCCGAAGAAATAGCTTCATTTTTCGACATGATATGACAAGTTACTTTTAAGTCCCGCAATATCCAGCCGTTAACGATTTTTTCTATTTTTAGGATCTCCTGGGATGAAACCGCCGAATCATGGGAGAAATCAAAACGCAGCCGATCTTCATTTAAGGAAGATCCGCGCTGAATAACATGCTTGCCCAGGACCAGACGCAACGCCGCATGCAATAGATGGGTCGCCGTGTGATTAGCGCTGATTTTACGGCGTTTTTCCACGTCTATTTCCAATTCGACGTCGTCGGAATTTTTAAAATATCCGGATACGACTTCGCCTTCGTGAACAATAATTTCGTCGCAGAATTTTTTTGCGTTGGTAACCTTAAAAACTCCGGTTTTGCTTTTGACGACGCCAACGTCTCCGCATTGTCCTCCACATTCGGCGTAGAAAGGAGTGGATTTGATCAACAGAAAAGCTTTTCCAGAGGAAACGGATGGAACTTCATTTTCTTCCTGAACAATTGCTAAAATTTCGCTGCATTTTTTCTCTTTTTCATAGCCTATGAATTCGGTGGATTTAATTTTTTCCTTCAAATTATGCCAAATGAAATTTTGGGGCGTTTCTCCGGATCCTATCCATAGAGCTCGATTTTTTTGCGCCAGCAGAGCGGCGTTGAATCCCTCCACGTCTACGCTTATATTTTTAGATTTCAGAATATCTTGAGTAAGGTCCAGCGGAAAACCATAAGTATCATAGAGTTTAAAGGCTGCGTCTCCTCTCAAAATACCTCCGGACGGTATTTCCTTTGCGTCGTTCTGCAAAATCTTTAAACCGCGCTCCAGGGTGGTCAAAAATTTTTCCTCTTCCATATGAATGGTGAAGGCTATGGTTGCCCGCGCCTTTTCCAATTCGGGGTAGGCGTCTTTCATGGAGTCGACGAACAAATCGGATAACTTAAATAAAAACGGATTCTTTATGTTTATTAAATTTCCGTGGCGCATCGCTCGCCGAAGAATGCGACGCAGAACATATCCCCTACCTTCATTGCTGGGCAATATTCCGTCGGCGATTAAAAATGAAATCGAGCGAATGTGATCGGCTATTACTTTGTAGGACGAACGAGTGTTTTCAAAATTTGTTTTGGAAATCGTCTTTATCTCGTTAATGAGCTGTTGAAATAGATCGATTTGATAATTGTCGACTACTCCCTGCATTATTCCGCCGATTCGCTCAAGTCCCATGCCGGTATCTATGGATTTTTTCCCAAGAGAGACTCTTTCCCCGTTTTGTATTTGCTCGAATTGCATAAAAACGATGTTCCAGATTTCCATGTAGCGATCGCCGTCTTGGTCTGGAGTTCCTGGCATGCCTCCAGGGACGTTTTCCCCGTGATCATAGAAAATTTCCGAACAGGGACCGCAAGGGCCGACGTCCCCCATAGACCAAAAATTATCCGACGTCGATATGGGAATAACGCAGATATCTCCGGCAACTTTCTTCCAGATCGAGGCCGCCTCTTCGTCCGTGTGGTATACGGTCGCCAGCAGTTTGTTCCGCGGTAGTCCTAGCTC
The DNA here is from genome assembly GCA_031276835.1 of Holosporaceae bacterium. GTDB lineage: Bacteria > Pseudomonadota > Alphaproteobacteria > UBA3830 > UBA3830 > JAIRMQ01. The sequence goes on from JAISMI010000019.1 coordinate 7,586, forward strand.
TTTCGTAAGAAAAGTCCAGGCGAAATTTATGGCGTCTTCTTTAAAATAATCTCCGAAGGAAAAATTTCCCAGCATTTCGAAAAACGTGTGGTGACGAGCCGTGAATCCAACCTGATCCAAATCGTTGTGTTTCCCGCCGGCCCGAAGACATTTTTGGGCCGTCGTGGCTCGGCTGTAATTTCTCGTTTCCAATCCGGTGAAAACTTTTTTAAATTGCACCATGCCGGAGTTGGTAAACAACAAACTCGGATCATTCTGCGGTACCAAAGAAGCGGATTCCACCGCTTGATGTCCGTTTGTTTCGAAAAATTTTAAAAAACTTGCGCGAATATCTGAAGAAAGCATATCTAATTCCTAAAGCAAATAATTTTGACTTAAT